>CAXMZV010000412.1:0-4473 GCA_964199985.1 Candidatus Ilumatobacter isfjordensis
GGCCCAGGGCAGTTCGCAGGCCGCGCCTGTTGCGACAACCTCATGGACGACGGCGTTTCGGTGGGCTCCTGCGGCCCACGACGGGAACACTGCCGAGTAGAGGCCGGTCCCGCCCGCGACGAGCACGACGATGTCTTCGGCTCGGCGCACCGCCGGGATCATGTCGTCGACGCCGATGACGACGCGCTTGACCCAGGTGGAGATGGGGGTGGGGGTTTTCGATGCAGTGGGATTCGAATCCCTGGTGTTGCTCATACCGCAAACTACGTCGGCGATCCCGAAACGGTTCTTGCATCACGACAAATTCTTACGCAGTTCTGACCTCCAGCGATCGAAGCATTGACTTGAGGTTGAGGTCGAGGCGGAATGCGCTGATGACCCTGATTGCGTTGGCCTTCGGCGCGGTGCCGCTCGGGCGCGCGCTCCCTGCCGGTGCCGCCCCCACTCGACATCGAGTTGTTCAGTGTCGAGGGTGGCGAGGCCGCTCGCGCCCAGCGCCTCGTGTTCGAGCGACCGAAGAGCGAGAGTGCGCTCCCGCTCATCGTCCCGGCCCGGCTGCAGTCGTCGAGGTCTTCGGATTTGTCAGCCCGTCGTTCGAGCGCCACCGGTGAGACCGCTTCGGGCCGTGCGCTGGATCATCACGTGACGGACGCTCACGTCTGCGCGTCTGCGCGTCGGGCGGCATCGATCGTCTCAGCGAACTCGCTGTAGGTGATGGCCCCGCTCACCCATCGGGTGATCTCAGACCAGAGCAGTCCGGACCCGATGTCGGGGTGCATTTGATCGGACGCGTCAAAGACCTGACCTGGGCTCGTCTCAAGCACCGAAATGAATCCCTGTTCAACGTCGGGGTACACGCCTTCGGGGATCGACGACTTCGCGCTGAGAAAACCACCGGCTTGTGCCCACGGCGTTCCGGCGTCAGCGGCGGCAAGGAAGTTCATCAGCCCGTTGACCTCCGGGCGATCGTCGAACTGGACGATCAAATCGCCGCCGATCACCAGCGGCGCAGCTCCCGAAAGAGCACCGGGCAGCACGAACCAGTCGAGCGATTCGTCAGGACCGACCTGGGTACTGCTCGGCATCCAACCGAGCGCAAAGTCGGCTTGGCGATACATCGCACATCCGGGCTCGCTCTCCAACAACGGTTCCCAGGCGCGGTTCACTCGTTTCGACACGACGTCGACGATGCCACCGGCAACTCGGCCCGGCCGCAGCACCAGGTCGCGGAACTCGACGAACGCCGCCTCGATTGCTGGATCGGCGAATTCGACCGTCCCCGCAGTCCATTCGTCATAGAAGTCGTGTCCTTGACGGCGGACCACGAGATCCTCGACCCAGTCCGTGGCCGCCCACCCAGTTGCGCCGCCAGCGCTGATCGAGAAGCACCATGGTGCGATCGCTCGGTCGGAGCCGGCAATCGTGTCCGACAGCGCCTCGAGTTCATCGAGTGTCGTCGGCACCTCCCAACCTTCCGCCTCGAACACATCGCGTCGGAACCACACGACACTCTTCAGTATCCGCCGAAACGGAACCGCGTAGTCGACGCCGTCGAACTCAGCGATCTCGCGAACGTCGGCGTCGTAGTTGTCGACGAGCTGCCGACTGGTGGCCTCATCAAGTGGGAAAATCGATCCGTCATCGACCAGCTGAGCAACCAAGCCGGGCTGCGCGACGAAAGCGATGTCCGGGGCGTCCGCGCTGTCGATTCGACCATGCAGATCCATGACGAAGTCGGTGCTCCCGGTGTAGCGCACCTCGACCCCGGTGTTCTCGGCGTACTCCTCCAAGGAGTCGACCAGCCGATCGGCCTCGGCGCCGTGGTGCGGACCGAACACGACGATCGCCTCGCCGTCGGCGTTGTCTTCGTCTGCAGCGCAGCCGACCGCGCACAACGCCGACACTGCCGCGACAGCTCCGAAATTCCTGAACTGACGCACTCGTCCGCAGCTCATCGAGCGCTCACCACGAACAGATCGTCGCGGTCGAATCGCAACTCCAGATCGACCGACGTCCCGAAGGAATCGCGCACGAGCTCGGCGAGCTGCCACGCCGGTCTCGGAGCATTCGGACCAGACACGATGAGCTCGACCTGAGCGGTCCCGTCAGCGAGATCCGCCCGGAGCTCGATCACCCTCACCGAGTCGTCCCATTCTTCGACTGACTCGGTGACCGCACGTCGCAAGTTCGAGTCGCGGATGGTCGCTTGCGTGTGCCTGGTCAGAGGAATCGCCACAGCAACCACTGCGAGCAGGGTGATCGCGAGGCGCAACGGAAGCGAGGTACCCGTCGCGGCCTCGCTCGGTCGGAAGCCCGAGATCAGCAGCATGATCGACGCCGTGAAGATGATGGCAGCGAGGTTGGTGAGGAACAGCAGCAGTGCATTCCGCGCCTCGGTACCCAACCCGAGTTGCAGCGTGATGCCGACCGTTGCGAGCGGTGGCACCAGTGCGACGGCGATGCCAACCCCCGGCAGGGCCGACGTGGTTGACCGACGAGTGCTGATGTAGCCCGCTGCCGCGCCTGCGGTGATCGCGATGCCCAGATCGAGCAGGCCGGGGAAGGTTCGACCGGCGACCTCTCTCGGCAGGTCCGACCTGCCCACGATGTCGAAGCCCGCGACGGCCGCCGTGAGATACCCGACCGCAATGGCAAGGAACACACCGAGCGCAATGACGAGGAGAGCTCGGACCAACTGCCGATTCTGTGCACGGACCGTCGCTGCGGCGGCGGCAGTGATCGGGACCATCAGGGGGGCGACGAGCATCGCTCCGATCACGACGGCAGCAGAATCGGCGAGCAGACCGAATGCTGCGATGCTCGCTGACAGCATGGTCAGCGAGGAGAACCGGCGGAGATACGGACCGAACTCGTCCCCGTCGGGGATGAGCTCGTCGAGTGCCGCGTGCTCGTCTTCGCCAGGAGCCGCAGCGAGCAGAGAACGGACCCGTCCGAGTATCGAGCCAATGGGCGTCATCGGTGGTTCTGATGCCATCTATTCCGTCGCGTCGTCTCGAACAGCTTCGTTCTGATTGACCTCGCTCATCTCGCTCCTCGTTTCTCCGTCATCGAGAGTCTTCGCTCGTGGTTGGTGACGGTTTACTCACGCGCCGTGACTTTGCGGTGGATGGCGTGAGTCGACGTGGCGACCGTACTGAGTAAGTGGCGGAGGTGGGAAGTTCTGGTCCGCACCACGGGCAACGCAAGGGGAACAAAATCGAACGAAGCGATTACTCTGCTGCCACATGAACGACATGCACGACGCCCTTGTCTCCGATCTCCACAACGATGCAGAACGTGAGACGGCCAAGCACCCGTCACCCCGTCGGGCCCAGTCGCGTCGTGTCGTCGGAATCGTTGCGCTGGCAGGGCTCTCATTGGGATTCGCCTCTGCGTGCGGCTCGGACGAGTCGTCCGATGATGCCTTCTGCGACGCCGGCGACAGCTTGCAGTCGAACATCGAGACGATCGGCGACATCGACATCGTCGCCGGAGGAACCGATGCAGTCACCGAACGGTTCGAAGCCATCGAGTCGGATCTCACACAGTTGCAGGACAGCGGCTCCGATGTCGCAGCCGACGAGATTTCCGCGCTGGATTCAGCGGTCGACGACTTGGGCTCCGCCCTCAAGGACCTGGCTGGAGGCGTCTCGGTCGACGACGCTCAACAGCTCGGCACTTCAGTCAGCGCCGTCGTGAGCGCAGCGGGCGACGTGCTCGAGCGGCTCTCGACGACCTGTCCCTGATTCCTGCATCGAACACGACGAAGCGACGCCATGACAACAACCGTCGCTGCCGCGCCCGAGATCAGGTAACCCTGTACTCAGCGACGCCTTCGTCGCATCGCAGCTGTCAGCGTCATTCACTGCGCCCGCAACCGTTGACCGGCGTCGATGTCAGCGAGATCCTGCGAGCTGACGGTGCGCTCGCTTCTCGCGGAGGTCTGGCACGAGCGTGCGCGCGAGCCATTCCGGGTAGCCCATCGCTCGGCTGGAGCGGGGACCGAACGACTCCGGGCACGGTGTTGCGGCAGTCAATCCCTGCCACGAAGCGAGCAATGCGTCCCGTCGGGTCGCGAGCGGGCCGAACGCCTCGAACGCAAAGGTCCACCCCTGCATTGCGCCGACCGTGACCTCTGCGATCTCGACATCACATCCAGCGCCAGCGACCTGCGCATCCGACGAAAGCGCGATCTCGGTTCCGTCCACCGCGAACCGTCGTTTCCCGATCGACTTGCAGACGTCGACCCACCGCCGGTCAGAGCCATCGTCGACCAAGCCCTCGACCGGGCTCCACTTGCGCCACGCTTCAAGCTGACCGGCGAGACCTTCACCGAGCTGAATCCAGCCATCGAGCGACTGTCGGACCTTGACTTCCAACATCTCTCTCGAGCGGCGCTTGATGCCGACGTCGTCACGGCCGTCGAGCAGATAGGTGTCGCACCGCTGCTCGCAGACCTCAGTCGAGCCACTG
>CAXMZV010000413.1:0-4466 GCA_964199985.1 Candidatus Ilumatobacter isfjordensis
TCAGTCCCGAATCGAACAGCTCGCAAAGGCCGGGTTCACAGCAACTCCCAACTATGTCTACGTTGCGCACGAACTCTTCAGCGGGAACCCAAACTTCGTCGGACACCCAAACTTCGTCGGACACCCAAACTTCGTCGGACACCCGAACTTCGTCGGACATGCCCGCACCCACACGGCGTTGCCGGCAGCCGAACCATTTCTGCCACCCAAACTCAAACTTGCCGACCGCGAGCGGGTGCCGAACGTCCTCGTTCTCGACACCGGACTCCAGTCTGACTGCGCGAAGCCGCCGTCGGCACCTCGGCACAGCGCACTCAGCGACCATGCCGTCGTGCACGAGCCATGGCGGTCACCGGTCGACCCGTTGGTGATTGACGACGAGGACGAACTCGACGACGACAAGCTTGGCGGGATCGACCGACAGGCCGGGCACGGCACCTTCATCAGCGGCATCGTTCGTCGGATCTGCCCGGACGCGCGGGTCTTCATCGCCGGCGTGTTGTCGAGCTTCGGTGACGGCGACGACGAGTCGATCGCCAGGGGCATCGCCAACGCCCTCGCCCGAACCGAACTCAACGGCGAGCCGATCGATGTGGTGATCATGTCGCTGGGTGCATACACCGATGGCGATGTCGAACCACCGCTTGCTCACGCCATGCGCAAGCTGTTGCCCGAGACGACCATCACCGTCGCAGCCTCGGGCAACTCGGGATCGTGCCGTCCCCATTGGCCCGCTGCCATGCCCGAAGTCGTCGGTGTCGGCGCTCTCGACACGACCAGCCGCGCCTACTTCTCGAACTTCGGTCCCTGGGTCAACGCATGTGCTCCCGGGGTCGACGTGGTCAGCACGTTCCTCGGCGAGGATGGCGTCGAGGATCGATGGGCATCATGGAGCGGCACCAGCTTTTCGGGGCCGAAGGTCGCAGCCCTGATCGCTCAGCAGATGTACCTCGCCAACCATCAAGACGCACGCGCCGCGTGGAAGCAGATGAGTTCCTCACACCTGACGCTGCGCGCCGCCGACATGGGGATCGTCTTCAACGTCGAGTAGCCGCTGCGGCGACCATTCGAGCGGGCATCAACTCAGCTCTTCAGGGCGCGTTGCGGCGGATCTTGCCCATGGGCTGACCAGCAGAACTCGGGCTCATCCCAATGTTCCCACCGCGCACGGAAGTTTCCGGGCCGCACCCAGCGATCGACGAGTCCGCCGAAGATGTACCGGGCCTTTCGCGCACGCGAGATCCTCGTCGAAGCAGGCCATCAGCGACGTGAAGTATCCACCGAGCGAGATCCCGGATGCGCCGATCGCGTCGTCGATCCAGCCCATCGAGTTGAACATCTCGACGCCATCACCGAGCTCGTCACGCAGTCGACGGCGGAAGACGACCGATGGAGCGCGGAGACGATTTCCGGCGGTCTCGTTCTGCAGCGTGAGCGCGTCGATCGGAGGTCGGGCTCGGCTTGGAGATGCAGCCGAGATGGCCCAGAACGACGAGTGGAGAGACGCGAAGCGGCCCACGTCCTCCCAATGGGATTGACGTGGGCCGTCAGCTCTTGCCGTAATTCTGGCCGGTCAGCCGATCGGTTCGGTGGTCTTGTTGGCGTCGTATGAACCGTGCAGGTTCGCGAGGAACGCTGCGGGATCTTCGACACCATCGTCGCTCGAGTAGAACGTCATCGGCTCGTAGTCCGGGGCCTCGATACCGAACTCGCGGTACTTCGGCATGCCCGTGCCAGCTGGGATCAGCTTGCCGAGGATGATGTTTTCCTTGAGGCCGATGAGGTGGTCGGCGCGGCCGTCGATGGCGGCCTCGGTCAGAACACGTGTGGTCTCCTGGAACGACGCAGCCGACAGCCACGACTCGGTGGCCAGCGACGCCTTGGTGATGCCCATCAATTCCGGGCGACCTTCAGCGGGACGCAGCGACTCTTCGACCATGCGACGGTTGGTGTCGCGGAAGCGCTTGGAGTCCACTCGCTCGCCCGGCAGGAAGCCAGAGCCACCAGGCTCCTGGACGCCGATGCGACGCGTCATCTGACGCACGATCAGCTCGATGTGCTTGTCGTGGATCGACACGCCCTGGTCGCGGTAGACACGCTGGACTTCCTCGACCAAGTAGAGCTGGGTCTCACGGATGCCCTTGATCTCCATGATCTCCTTCGGATCGAAGGGACCATCGACGAGCGGATCGCCGGCCTTGACCGACTGACCGTCTTCGACGATCGGGCGAGCGCCCAGTGGCAGCACCACTTCGTGCTCTTCACCAGCGTCGTCGATGACGACGACCGGGATGCCCTTGCCTTCGTCCTCGCGGAGATGCAGGGTGCCGGTGGCCTTGGCCAAACGGGCTGAACCCTTCGGCGTACGAGCTTCGAAGAGCTCGACGACGCGAGGCAGACCGCCAGCGATGTCCTTACCTGCAACACCACCGGTGTGGAAGGTACGCATCGTCAGCTGAGTACCGGGCTCGCCGATCGACTGTGCGGCGATGACGCCAACGGCCTCACCGAGCTCGATCATCTTGCCGGTGGCCAACGAGCGGCCGTAACACATGGCGCACACGCCGAGTTCGGCGTCACACGTGAGCACGGAGCGGACACGCAGACGGGTGATGTTCTTGTCCTCGCGGAGTGCTTCCATCTCCTCGTCGCCGACGATGGTGTTGCGCGACAGCATTTTGCGGCCGTCTTCCATCGCCTTGGCGAGATCGGTGTCTTGCAGCAGGGCACGACCGTAGAGCTTGGTCTCGATGTACGAGCGAATGTTGGCCGTGTCCGGCGCAACGTTCTCGATCCACACGCCGAGCGTCGATCCGCAATCCTCTTCGCGGACGATGAGCTCCTGGGCGACGTCGACCAGGCGACGGGTCAGGTAACCCGAGTCAGCAGTACGCAGCGCCGTGTCGACGAGGCCCTTACGGGCACCCGGCGTCGCAATGAAGTACTCGAGGGTTTCGAGACCCTCACGGAAGTTCGACTTGATGGGCCGAGGAATCATGTCACCACGAGGGTTGGCCACGAGGCCACGCATGCCGGCGATCTGACGCATCTGCGTCATGTTTCCTCGAGCACCCGAGCCGACCATCATGTCGATCGGGTTGAACTTCGCTTCTTTGAACTCGCGCTCCATCTCGGCCTGGACCTCGGCGGTGGCGTCGGTCCAGATGCGGACTTCCTGCTGACGGCGCTCGCCGTCGGTGATGATGCCACGTCGGAACTGCGTCTCGACCTTGTCGGCCTGGCGCTCGTACTCCTCCATCATGCCCTTCTTGGCTTTCGGAGTCCGCACGTCGTCGATCGACACGGTGATGCCGGACTGCGTGGCGAAGCGATAGCAGAGGTCCTTGATGTTGTCGAGCGCATTGGCGATTTCGAACTTGGAATAGTTGTCGGAGAGGTGCTCGACGAGGACGCCCATCTCCTTCTTGGTGACGAGGTAGTCGATGTGACCGAACTTGTCGGGGTAGCTCTCCTGCGCAACTTCGCCGTCGGCGCCGAAGAGACGCTGGGGCAGTGCTTCTTCGAGGAGCAGACGACCTGCGGTGGTCTCGAACTCTTCTTCGCCCGGCTTGCGCATCTTGATGAGCGCGTGGAGGTCGAGGGTCTTTTCGTCGTAGGCCCGGAGGACTTCCCACAGGTGGCGGAACGTGCGGCCTTCGCCGGGAGCCTCAGCGATCGACTCGGTGAGGTAGTACCCACCGATGATGAGGTCCTGTGACGGGGTCACAATTGGACGACCCGATGCCGGCGACAAGATGTTGTTGGCACTGAGCATCAGCACGCGCGCCTCGGCGCGGGCTTCGGCCGACAGCGGCACGTGGATGGCCATCTGGTCACCGTCGAAGTCGGCGTTGAAGGCGGTGCAGACCAGCGGATGGATCTGCAGTGCCTTGCCCTCGACCAGCACGGGCTCGAAGGCCTGGATGCCGAGCCGGTGCAGCGTGGGTGCACGGTTGAGCATGACGGGATGCTCGCGGATGACGTCTTCGAGGACGTCCCACACCTGCGGGCGACGACGCTCGACCATGCGCTTGGCGGTCTTGATGTTCTGTGCCAGCTCGAGATCGACGAGACGCTTCATGACGAACGGCTTGAACAGCTCGAGCGCCATCAGCTTGGGCAGACCGCACTGGTGCAGACGCAGCGTTGGGCCGGCCACGATGACCGAACGGCCCGAGTAGTCGACGCGCTTGCCGAGGAGGTTCTGACGGAAGCGACCCTGCTTGCCCTTCAACATGTCGGACAGCGACTTGAGCGGGCGGTTGCCCGGGCCAGTGACCGGACGGCCACGACGGCCGTTGTCGAAGAGGGCGTCGACTGCTTCCTGCAGCATGCGCTTCTCGTTGTTGACGATGATCTCCGGCGCACCGAGGTTGAGCAGACGCTCGAGCCGGTTGTTGCGGTTGATCACACGACGGTAGAGGTCGTTGAGGTCGGAGGTGGCGAAACGGCCACCGTCGAGCTGG
>CAXMZV010000414.1:0-4465 GCA_964199985.1 Candidatus Ilumatobacter isfjordensis
CGTCGGCACTTTGGTGCGATACCTCGGTGCTGATGACGCTCGCATCGAGCGCCTGCAATCGTTGACCTGATCGGCTCGGGCCAGGCGCGACTCCGGTAAGACGTTCATCGAACTCGTGCGTCGGGCAACGTCACCACGAACCGTGCTCCGCCGAGTCGTTCGCTGGCTTCGACCCGAACGTCTCCGCCGTGTGATTCCAGCAACTCCGCGACGATCGGGAGTCCGAGTCCGACACCGCCGTCGGAGCGGTTTCGCGACTGGTCGAGCCGGACGAATCGCTCGAAGATCCGCTGCCGATCCTCCGGTGCGATGCCGGATCCGTCGTCGTCGACGGCGACGCTGACTCGTCCGTCGATGCTGTCGAGTTCGACCGCAACGGTGTGGCTGGCGTGGCGCAGTGCGTTGTCCAGCAGGTTTCGAACGACCCGGCGCAGTTGATCGCCGTCGCCGTTCACCTGGCCCGCCGAGACTTGAGCCAGGTCGATTCGCATGGTTGAGGGGACACGGCGTGCTTCTTCGAACACGATGTCGTCGAGGTCGAGCGTGGTCCAACGATCACTCGTCGACACGCCGGCATCCGTGCGTGCGATCAGGAGCAGGTCGTCGACGAGGCGTTCCATCCTGAGGTTCTCCTCCAACACGCTGTCGGCGATGTCGCGCCAATCCGGCGAATCTGACACCCGTGAGACCTCGAGCACGTGGCGGATGACGGCGATGGGCGTTCGCAACTCGTGTGACGCCGCGCTCACGAAGTCTCGCTGGGCACGCGTGCCCGCCTCGATGCGTCCGAGCATGTCGTTCATGGTGTCGGCGAGCAGGCGGATCTCGTCGTCGGTCGCCGGTTGGGATACTCGGCGGTCGAGACCGCTCACGGTGATGTCAGCGACCTCAGCACGCATTGCGTCGACCGGTCTGAGCGCTCGACGCACGACGGCCCAGGTGGCAGCACCGGCAAGCGTCACGAGCGCGATGCCGGCGATGGTGAGCGTCCAGGTGGCGACACGAATCGTTCGTTCCATGTCGGCGAGAGTCGTCCCGACAGCGATCGTCACCGGTACCGCCGGGCTGTTCTGTTCGGTGACGAGCAGCCGAAACACCTCGTCGTCGCCTGAGGTCTGCCGGACGGTGATCTCCGATGAGTCCGCCAGCGTGTCGACGGCGGGTTGACCGCGAACGTTGGTGCTCGAGGCGATCACGTCGCCATCGAGGATGATCTGTGCGAAGGAGGTCCCGTCGTCGGGAATCGTGATGTTGCGCGGCGCGATGCCACTCGCGGCGAGCGCGCCGAGGTCCGCCGCACGGAGCGCCAACGCAGTGTCGATGTTGTCGATCATGGTTCGGCGAAGGACGCTCAGCAGTGCCACCCCCGAGACAATCAGCGTCAGGGCGAAGAGCAGGGTGACCAGGATGGTGGTGCGCCCACGAACCGACGACGACACGTTCATTGCCGCTCCTCGCGCATTCGGTAACCGACCCCGCGAACCGTCTCGATCGTCGTTCGCCCGAACGGTTCGTCGATCTTCTTACGGAGGTGGCCGACATACACCTCGACGATGTTCGCATCACCGTCGAAGTCGACATCCCACACCTGGTCGAGGATGTCCTGCTTGGAGACGGTGGTCCCGGGGTTGCGCATGAGGTGTTCGAGGACCGAGAACTCGCGTGCCGTCAGAGCGATCTCCTCTCTGTCACGCCGACAGGTACGGCTCCCTGGGTCGAGCACCAGATCGCCCACCTGAAGGACGGTCGGCCGGACGTCGGGGCCGCGTCGGAGGAGGGAGCGAAGCCGTGCGACGAGCACGATGTGCGAGAAGGGCTTGCGGAGGTAGTCGTCGGCCCCGGTATCGAGCGCTTCGGCTTCGTCGAGGTCGCCGTCCTTGGCTGTGAGCATCAGGATCGGGGTCCAGTCCTCGCGCTCGCGCAGGGTGCGGCACACGACGAAACCGTTCGAGCCCGGAAGCATGATGTCGAGCACGATGGCGTCGTACGAGTTGACGTCGGTCATCCACAGCGCTTCCGTGCCGTCGTGAACGACGTCGACCGAGAACCCGTCGGCGGTCAGACCGTCCTGCAGGGAGCGAGCCAGCTTCACTTCGTCCTCGACGATCAGCAGCCTCATGGACGACAGTGTGCCAGGAGCCGTCGATCGTGGGCCCGATGCTCAACGGGCTTGCTGAAGGTGCGTTCAGGGGGGTTCAGCGTCCCTTCAGGAAGCGACGAGCAGAATCGTCCGCATCGATTTGAACCGCAACCGAAAGGATGTCGACGTGTACGACGCAACCCCACTGAGCTTCCCGCCGGAAGGCCCGCCATCGACTTGGCAGCCGCCCGTGGGGCCGCCACCATCGCCCGAGTCGACACCTCCGGCCAAGGCACGGCTCAGCCGAGGCGCAGCAATTGCCCTCACGCTGGTTGCCATCGCTGGCGGCACGGTGGGAGGCGCGCTTGCGGGCCGGGCCTCGACACCCGATGCGGTCGTCGCCGTCGCAACCCCCGATGCCCGATCGGTGGCGATCGACGCACCACTTGCGACGACGCCGGCCGACATCTCCGGCCTCGTCGAGACGGTCCGCCCGAGCGTCGTGCGCATCGATGCGGTCACGTCGAACGGCAGCGGAACCGGGACCGGCTTTGTCATCTCGGCCGATGGACGAATCGCCACCAACGCGCACGTTGTCGGTGACGCCTCCACCGTGGAGGTCGAATTCTCCGATGGCACCACGGCGACGGCCACCGTGCTCGGCGCGGCGCGGTCGGAGGATCTCGCAGTGATCCAGGTGGAGCGTGATGACCTGACGCCTGTCGAGTTCGGCTCGTCCGACGATCTCAGGGTCGGTGAGCGTGTCGTCGCCATCGGCAACTCGCTCGGCTTCGAGGGCAGCGCGACGGCCACGGACGGCATCGTGTCGGCTCTCGACCGTTCGATCCGGACCGACGACGGAACCCGCCTGACCGCGCTCATCCAGACCGATGCGGCGATCAATCCGGGCAACTCGGGAGGCCCGCTCTTCGATCTCGACGGCAAGGTCGTCGGTATCAATTCGGCGGGCTCGCCGTCGGCGCAGAACGTCGGCTTCGCAATTGCCGTCGATCCAGCGCAGCCGATTCTCGACACCCTGTCGGCAGGTGAACTCGTGCTCGAAGCGTTCCTCGGGATCAGCTCGGCACCGCTCACACCTGAGACCGCAGCTCAGCTCGGAGTCAACCCCGATGGGGGACTGCGTGGAGCCGTGGTGCTCAATGTGAGCGCCGGGTCCGCAGCCGAGGCCGCCGGGCTGAGCGTCGGCGATCTCATCACCGCGATCGACGGGGAACGGGTTGAGTCGCCCGAGGCTGTCGGCGATGCGATCGGTGGCCGTGATCCTGGTGACACGATTCGCGTCACGATCGTCCGCGAAGGGTCCGAGACCAGCATCGATGCGGTGCTTGGTTCCCGCCAGGCCTGACCGTCGGGCCAACTCGTGCCGTGCCTTCGTCGTTGGTGATCCGATGTCGGTCGCCTCAGCCCAGGAGCGCGTAGAGACCGTCGATGGTCTCGAGCCGTTGAGCACCCAGGTCGGCCAGTGCCTTGTTCCCCGCCGGTGCGTCGGCGTCGGCCACGGTGACGACCGACCCGGGCTCGCGCTCGACTGCTTCAAATGCGGCAGCCCACGTCGGGCCCGTGCCATCGGCGCACGACACGACCAGTGTCAACGAGCCCAGTGCGTGCAACATCGAGTTGCGCGCTCGCACCGCTGCACCGCTCGCCGATGCGTCGGGCGCAAACGGACTTGCCAGGCAGATCGCATTGCTCTGGACCAGCTTGCGGAGGGCAGGCTCACGGGCCACCTGATTGATGCCGGCGGCGGCAAGTGCGACAACAGCGGCATTGCAGGCCAACGCCTCGTCGATTGTCGCCGCAGCGAGATCGGAGACGTCGCTGGAGTCGGGGGTGGCGACCGACCAGCCAGCAACGACCGCTGCAGCGACGGCTCGCCGGGCCACGTCGTGCGCCCAGTCGCCGCCCTCGGCGTCGCCGACGATTGACAGGGTGGGCAATGCAAGCGCGTCGACGGCGCCCGCCGCGAACAGGTGCGGCGGACAGCCGTGACCCATCCGGTCACGCAGCATCGGTGGGAAACGGGCGTCGAGCGCGGCGAGCAGGTGCACTCCGGCTTCATCGAGGCGCTCGACTTCGAACGCAAACGCGCGCATCGCGTCGAGCAACGCGCGGAGCCGATCGGCCGGAACATCGTCAGTGGCAACCGAGTCACACAGTGATGGTTCGCTGAGCAGTTGGCCGAGGTCGATACCGAGGGCATCGGTTCGATCGACCAGCGACCAGAACTCCCGAGCCTTCAGCGGTGCAACGTCGAGACGCGTGAGTCGATTGCTCAGCAGCAACGCCGCACGGGCGGTGTCGGTCTGGTCGGTCTCGGAAGCAGTCATGTGAGCGGGATTCGTTAGGTGCGGCGTCCGGTGCTGA
>CAXMZV010000415.1:0-4463 GCA_964199985.1 Candidatus Ilumatobacter isfjordensis
CGGTGGCATCGGCCACCGACGCCACACAGGGCACACCGAGTTCACGCGACACGATCATCGCGTGGCTTCCCATCGCTCCGACATTCACCACCACAGCGGCCGCCGGGACGAACAGCGGCACCCACGATGGGTCGGTCTGCGGTGCGATGAGGACGTCACCAGGTTCGAGATCCTCCGGGTTCCCGGCGTCGAGGATGACGCGGGCTCGACCGGTCGCGACCCCTCCGGAACCCGCCGCGCCGGTCAACACCATGCCGGGCGCCGCCGCAACAGTGGTGCTCGCGCCTCGCTTGGTCATCTCGGTGAGTGACGGCACCTCGCCGTTGACGATGAACACCGGAACCGAGTCATGCAGTGCCTGGAACTGCAGCCAGCGCGTGGCGACCGTGTCGCGCATCGTGTCGGGCTGATGGCGGACTCGATTCAGCTCTTCATCGGTCACCATGAAGATCTGTTCGACCCGCTCGATGACACCGCGCTCGACGAGTCGCCGGCCGTACTCGCGCATTGCCACACGAATCTCGTTGATGATGACGACCGCGTTGGTCTTGGCACGCTCGCGTCCCGCCAGGAAAAGTTGCGCCGAGCCCATCGCGGCTTCGAACATGCCGGCAGTCTCGGCATCGTCGGCGATCTGGCCCCGAATCTCGGCAGCGATTCGATCGCGTTCGGCAACCGCCACGTCATGGCGTATCGCCGGCGCTTGAGCTTCATCGGAACGTCGCATGAGACCGATTGCTGCGAGGGCGATGCGCGGCTTCACTTCCCACGACGGTGAGATGGGGTCGTACTCGTTCTGGCCCCGGGCGCCATGGTCGAAGAGGAACTGCTCGAACTCGGCGAGGAAGGTGCTGGCAGCATCACCGCCGTCGGCGCGCAGTGCATCGAGCACCCCGTCGGGCCCAGAAGCGAAGGCTGCGGTCACCGCCTCGGAGGCATTGGCGAGTCGGCCGAGTTTCCACATCGCATGTGACGGTGCCCCCGAGTCAACTTCGATGCCGGCAAGCAGGCGAATCGACAGGCTTGCGTCGCCCAGCCCTTCACACACTGCGCCGAGGGCCCCAGGGCCGAGCGAGGCCAGCGACGACACCCGCATCGCGTTTTCGAACGTGCGCTGGAGCAGCGGCGCCATCGAACGAGCCCGAGCCAACAACGCCGCGTCGGTGAGTAGGGCAAGGTCGGGCCTCTGCGCACGCTGCGTGCGGACCATCTCCTGATCGGCCTCCAACTCGGGCAGCGATGTTGCCGACATCGCCCATCCCATCGATTCGCCGAGCTTGGCTTCGTGGTCGGGGGAGACGTGCCACGACTGCTCCTCGTACGGCGGGACCTCGTCGCGTTCGTCGAAGAACGCCTGGTCGATCATTTCGGGCGACGCGCCCGGCATACGGGCCCCGAGGATGCGCGTCATCGTCAACGGGTTGTAGATGTACCCGCCGAACATCTTGAACAGATCGGGACCGTCGGGGTCCTCGAACTCGTCGTAGCTCAGTGCCCCGAGGTCGATGTACGCGTCGCGCAGGCCCAGCGACATGCCCTTGCGGAGGACGAGACTCTGCCCCAGCGGGCTGAACGGATCAGGGAACACGTCGGCGGCGTTGCCCCGGGTCCATGCCGGAAAGCGTTCGCCGAGCGACGAGTCGGCGAACCAGGTGTTGTCGGTGTTCATGAGGTGCTCCCTGTTGCTGTGTTGGTCTAGCGGTCGTTCTTGAATTGTTCGTAGCGGTCGCTGAGCAGGCGTTCTGACCTCGATCAGATCGCTCGGTCGTGGCCCTCCCAGTACGGGGCGCGTACCTTGGCCTTCTGTACTTTGCCGGTGCCGGTGCGGGGGAGTTCGTCGGTGAAGTCGAATGAGCGGGGCACCTTGAAGCCGGCAAGCTGCTCGCGGCAGAACGAACGCAGCGTGTCGACGAGAGCCTCATCGGGTGCGACGCCGTCCTGAGGGACAATCACCGCCTTCACCTCTTCGCCAAAGTCGTCGTTCGGTATCCCGATGACGGCGACGTCAGCCACGAGGGAGTGACCGCCGAGGACGCCTTCGATCTCGGCGGGGTAGATGTTGACGCCGCCAGAGATGATCATGTCGATCTTGCGGTCACTCAGCCAGAGGTAGCCGTCGTCATCGACGTAGCCAACGTCGCCGGTGGTGAAAACGCCAGGTTCGAGATGCGCCTCATCGGTCTTCCCAGGAGCGTTGTGGTACTCGAAGTCCATCCCCGTCGAATTCCGGAAATACAGCGTCCCGGGCTCGTTCGGCCCGAGCCGTGCGCCGTCCTCACCGACGACGATGATCTCCATGTTGGGCATCGGTGGGCCGACGCTGCCACCCTTGGCCATCCACTGCTCTGAATCGATCATCGTGATCACCGACCCCTCGGTCGAGCCGTAGTACTCGCTGATCTTCGGGCCCCACCAGTCGATCATGCCTTGCTTGACCACGGGCGGGCACGGCGCCGCGCCGTGCATCACCAACTGCAGCGACGAACCGTGAAACGTCGCCTTGGTGTCGGCTGGAAGGTCGAGCAGTCGCTTCATCTGCGTCGGCACGAGGTGGACATTCGTTGCCTCGTGGCGGTCGATGAGATCGATGACTCCGGCACTGTCGTACTTGTGCTGCATCACCGTGGCAGAACCAACGATCATCGGCAGGAACGAATAGGCCCACTGCGCCGAGTGGTAGACGGGGCCACACAACACCGTCCGACCATCGCCGACCACGAGGTCGGAGAACCCGGCACCGATCAGCTGCCACACCGACGGATCGGTTGATGCCGGCATGCTCGACAACATGCTTTTGACGCCTTTCGGGTTGCCGGTGGTCCCCGAGGTGTAGAACATCGGTCCGCCGAAGCTCTGGTTGTCTGGCTCGTCAGCCGATCCGGTGGCAACGAACTCGTCGAAGTTCTGGAAGCGGTCGGTTGTCGGTGCGCCAATCACCAACGCCAACTCGATGCCTTCCACACCTTCGTCGGCGAGTGCCCGAGTCACCTCGTCGACGAACTGATGGCCGACGACGATCGCCTTCGCCCCGGAGTCCTTGAGGATGTAGGCGATCTCAGGACCGACCAGATGCCAGTTGACCGGAACGTATGTCATGCCGTTGTTCGAACATGCGAACGACGTTTCGAACCATTCGTTGCAGTTGCCGCTGACGACGGCGATCGTGTCACCCGCGTCGATGCCGGCTTGGCGGAACGCATGGATCAGTTGATTGACGCGGGAATCGAGTTCGGACCACGTGCGGGTGCCGGTGTCGTCGGCGAGCGCCAGGTCATCGGGTCGAGCGGTTGCGAATTCTGTAGTGAGTGCGGCCATCGGTCAGCCCCACGCATTCTGGAACGTGCCCGACAGGTCCGAGGGTCCGCTGTATTGGACGACGAGCTCACGGCTGGCGAAGAGCCAGGAACCGTCGACGCGGGTGTAGGTGTCGTCGTAGTAGGCGAGCAGGATGCCACGCTCGTCGCTGGCGCGGTGCCAATGCTCGTGGATGTACCACCGACCCGTGCCGGTGCCCGTGGACTCGTCGAGCTGTGCGGTGCCGTTCATCACGTTCTGCACCACAGCTGCGAAGCCGTCCATCGCCGAATTCCACAGCGCAAGAATGGCCTCGCGCCCTTCGACGCGCCGTCCCTTGCCGAGTTCCCAGACGGCATCGAGTGCCCAGGTGGCGGCCCACTGTTCGGCGTCGCGATGGATCACCGCGTCCGCATAGTGGTGCACCAGGTCTTCGATGGCGTCTCTGCTCACGTTTTGGCTCCTTCGTTGATGTACCGGCGGACCAGCGACTGGAAGTGGCGGGCCCGGACTTCTTGGTAGTTGCCCAGCGTTTGTCCCCGCTTCTTGCTGGACTTGAATCCCCGTGTCTGGGCTGCGAGGTTCGACGTGTCCTGATCGAGAACCTGACCGAGCGAGATCGGAAGCCCCGGCACGGTGGTGTAGCTGTCGTTGACACCGAGATCGACCGGCTCCGCGGGGAGCGGGGCTGCACCTGAGCGCGGTTTCGGCCGGAGGTACAGCACTTCGTAGATGCATTGGTCTGGGTCGGGGCCGTCGGGTCGGAAGCGGTAGCAGAGTGGAATCTGCAAGCCCGGGAAGAAGAACGCATTGGGGAACAGGAAGTACTCGATGGAGTCGATCGTTTCGCTCACCGACAGGTGCGAGAAGTCGTTGTCGTACTGCTCGCCCAAGACGCTCTGGATGTGACGGGCGTACACGTCGCGGGCCCGTTCGCCCTCCGGGATCGTCGGCACTTCGTGGCCGGGGTTCTTGCGCGCCATCAACATGTTCAACATGGCTTGCTCGTCGGGCCGCTTCTCTGCCGGCACGTGGGGGCTCGTCGTTGCGATCGTGTGGATGAATCGCGTGACGTTGTCGCCGAACACGTCGTACTGAGCGTTCGCATCACCCGCGGTGTAGATCGACTGACTGTGGGTTTCGAGGACATGATACGCCTCGAGGAACGC
>CAXMZV010000416.1:0-4460 GCA_964199985.1 Candidatus Ilumatobacter isfjordensis
CCCGAGGTCTCGAACACGGAGGGTCTCATCGACATCTCCCGCTCGATCATCGAGGCAAATGGCGTGTCCACCGAGGTGATCCGCGCGGCTGATCACGAGATCGCTTTTGGCGTCTACCCGGACATGACTGAGCATGGCGCCGCCGCCGACGAGTGGCCCGCAATGTTCGACAAGGTCATGGCAGCCGACATCCTCGTCATCGGCACACCGATCTGGCTCGGCGAGAAGTCATCGATCTGCACGCTGGTCATCGAGCGTCTCTACGGCAACTCGGGCGACCTCAACGAGGCCGGACAGTACGCGTATGACGGTCGCGTCGGTGGCTGCCTCGTCACCGGCAACGAAGACGGCGTCAAGCACTGCTCGATGAGCGTGCTCTCTGGCCTCCAGCACCTCGGCTATGTGATTCCGCCCCAGGCTGACGCCGGCTGGATCGGCGAAGCGGGCCCGGGTCCGTCGTACCTCGATGCAGAAGGCGGTGGGCTCGACAACGACTTCACCAACAGGAACACCACGTTCATGACCTGGAACCTGATGCACATGGCGAAGATGATCAAGGGTGCCGGCGGCATCCCGGCCCACGGCAACCAGCGCAGCGAATGGGACGCTGGATGTCGTTTCGTCTTCCCGAACCCTGAGTACAGGTGAAGATCCTCGTCACAGGCGGGGCAGGGTTCATCGGGTCGTTCATTGTTGACGAGCTTGTCGAACTCGGGCACGAGGTCGTGGTGGTCGATGACCTGGATCCGGCTGCGCACGACGGGCTGCCCGCTGGTCTGAACGAGGCAGCGACCTACCACTGGGCAGACATTCGTGATCGATCCACCTTCGAGATCCCGGGCGTACTCGATGGTGTCGACGCTGTCTGTCATCAGGCTGCCAAGGTCGGCCTCGGGGTCGACTTTGCGGACGTCGAGGAGTACGTGACTCGCAACGAGGGCGGCACCGCCGTGCTGCTGCGAGCCCTGCACGACCGCAACTTCCGTGGTCGCATCGTGCTTGCATCGTCGATGGTCGTCTACGGCGAGGGCCGATACCGATGCGCTGAGCACGGTGTCGTTCGGCCCGGCCCACGCGCCCCAGACGACCTCGCGCGCGGATCGTTCGAGCCGCCATGCCCGCAATGTGGTGGCCCGCTTGTCGGCGAGTCAGTTCCTGAAGACCATTGGCTTGACCCGCGGAACGTGTACGCCGCGACCAAGCTGGCCCAAGAGCATCTGTGCAACGCATACGTTCGCGAGCACGTCGGATCGTCGTGTATTGCTCTGCGCTATCACAACGTCTACGGCCCGCGCATGCCGCGCGACACGCCCTACGCCGGCGTCGCCAGCATCTTCCGGAGCGCCTTCGAGAATGGTGTTGCCCCGCGCGTGTTCGAAGATGGTGGACAGTTGCGCGACTTCATCCACGTCGCTGACATCGCACACTGCAACGTGCTCGCACTCACCAACGACGAGCCATCACACGGTGCCTTCAACGTGTGCACCGGCGCTCCGAAGACCATCCTCGACATGGCCAACGCGCTTCGTCCGGTCGGTGCGCCGCAACCCGAGGTGGTCGGCGGCTACCGGTTGGGCGACATCCGCCACGTGTTCGCGTCCCCTGAGCGGGCGAAGTCCGAGTTGGGCTTCACCGCCAAGACAAAATTCGAAGAGGGAATGACCGAATTCAGAACAGCTCCGCTCAGGAGAACCATCGGGGCCCGACCGGAGTTGATGAGCGGAGCGAATTCGGGCACCAGCCCGAAGAAATGAGTGCACCGGCGCCAGCCGGTGGTGGCGGCGGAGCCGCCGTGCGCCGCAGGCGCACCACTCACCATTTTGAGACAAGTACGGCCTGGAGCAGGATCGCTGCCACCGCTTGCACCGCAAGCCATCCGGCGAACACGGTGTTGGCCGACAGCTTGAGCCGTCCGAACTCGAACCTGGAGACGAGCGCTGCACCTGCGATGACCAGCCAGGGGTAGAACAGCAGCCAGATCCGTTCGGTTTCCGCCTTCGACAGCTGCGACAGGTTGGCGATCGTCAGGGCCGCGAGTGCACCGCCAACCAGGACCCAGAGGCGACGGTCACGCAACTTGGTCAGGCCGACGAACGATGCCGGTCCGACGGCAAACAGTGCGATGACCAGATTGCCGAAAATGAAGTAGTTCCAGATCCGGAACTGTGCGGTTCCCTCCCAGTACTCCTCTCGCGTGGCTTCAGCACCGTCGAACCACCAGAATCCGGCCGCGAGCCACATCAGCGTCACCA
Organism: Candidatus Ilumatobacter isfjordensis; assembly: GCA_964199985.1. Classification (GTDB taxonomy): domain Bacteria; phylum Actinomycetota; class Acidimicrobiia; order Acidimicrobiales; family Ilumatobacteraceae; genus Ilumatobacter_A; species Ilumatobacter_A isfjordensis. The sequence goes on from CAXMZV010000416.1 coordinate 2,253, forward strand.
GCGAGGCCATCATCACCGCGCCGACCACCGTCGAAGTGGTTCCGGCACCGAGGCTGCCGTGTCGGCGCATCAGCCATCCTGCAATCGCAATCACCAGGGGCACGACGAGATAGATCGCTCCGCCGTACGTCATGAACAGCAAGGTCGACAGCAACAATCCACCCAGGGCACCGAGCCACACCGTTCCACGTCCGTCGCGACGAACGCCGAGTGCCACAAAAGCGACACCCCAGGCGCCCAGCGCTGAGTAGAACGCGTCAGCCGACGTCATCATCCAGAGTGCGTACGGGGCGACGACGAGGAACGGCGCAGACCGTCGGACCCACCGCTCGCCGGCGATTGCCCACACCGCGATCAAGACGCCGATCGGCAACAGCACGGTCGACACGAGCGAGATCAACATCACCGGCCATGCACCACTGAGTCCAACAGCGTCGAACATTTTGAGCAGCACGATGAAGCCCGGCGGATGGCCTCGAACGTGGACGGTGTAGTCGTTGATGTCGACAACGAAGTTGCGGACGAAATCACCGGCGGGCGGCGTGTGGGCCAGGTTGGCGAGGTACTCGGTGTCGTCCTCGACGCCGTAGAACAGTCCGTCTCGTCCGTCGGTCAGCGCCAGGAGCGTCGCAAATGCACCCGCAGCAATCCCGGTGACAGCGAGCACGACACGGAGCCGGGCGGATGCGAACCAGCCCCGACCAGCCAGCGCGACGATCACGGCCGCCACGAGGCCAGCGCCGATCAGTCCCCAGCCGAACCGCCAGTCCCAGCCATCACGGAAGTTGCGTGCCACCAAGGGCGCCGCTCCGAGGAAAATCTCCGGAGAAGTGCGCTGAAGATCGCGACCCCAGTCAACGGCGACGTAGAAGGCACTCGCCACGCCTGTGTACAACGCGACGACGAAGAACCGTTGAACCCACAGACGCACGGTCGATAGGATGCCAGCCCAACCGATGCGGGCTGCGCCGTTTCGAAAACTGTCAGTCGGAGAAGACCGGTGCGCGGTTCTCGAAGCTCGCTGTGACCGCCTCGATCTGGTTCTGCGAACCGATCTGAGCACGGATCAGGCGGCGCTCTTCTGCGAACTGCTCCGCCGCGCCGTCGGCGGCCATGTTGTTGATCAGTTCCTTCGCACCGCGCACTGCGCCCGGGCTGACACCAGCGATCTCACGCGCCATGGTCATGGCGTCGGCGTAGGGATCGTCACTGAGACGAGTGGCGAGTCCCAGGTCGAATGCCTCGGAGCCGGGGAAGATTCGGGCGGTGAACGTGAGTTCCTTGGCAATGTCGGGACGCACGAGCTTGCCGAGCTGGAAGGTTCCCGTCATGTCTGGCACCAAGCCCCAGTAGGTCTCGCGCACTGACATTTTTGTGTCGGGGTGCACGATGCGAATATCGGCGCCGAGCGCAATCTGGATGCCACCACCCAGCGCATGCCCATGCACTGCCGCAATGACGGGCACCGGCACTTCCTGCCAGACCCAACAAATCTGCTGGGCGAGATGAGTGATTCGGCCGTCGGGCATGTCTCCGGCATTGCTGGTGGAGCGGTCACCGGCATCATCGTTTCCAGCGATTGCCTGCATCGAGGCCATGTCGAGGCCAGCGCAGAAGGACTTGCCCTCCCCGGACAACACGACGACCCGGACGCCCGGTTCGGTCTTCAGACGTTCGCCTGCCTCGGCGAGCGCACTGAACATCGCGGGGTCGAGCGCGTTGCGCTTGTCGGGGCGGTTCATCCTGACGTCGGCGATTCCGCCCTCGATGGTGATGGTGACACGATCAGACATGACCGCAGTCTCGCGCCCACTCCACCACCACGACGAAGTGACCAAATCAAGCCGCGGGCCACACCGGCCGATGAACAGTCATGAACGAAGTCACCGGGATTCCCGCGCCCACGCTCCCTGCGCCGGGTAGCGCACCAGTCGCGCCTGCGCCAACCGTGCCAAGTCCGACAGCATTCGCCATGCCAAGCGACGCTCCGGTGGACCTGCCGGCCCCGTCCGCGACCGAACCGCTGACAGCGCCAAGCCACCCCGGTGTGGCGGCGCCCACGTTGCCGCCCGTCGGTGTCGCAGCACCCCCCGTTCCCGCGTCCGGCCCTGAGGGCGCGGTCGAACCGCAGGTGATCGCGGGCGCAGAACCACTGGACTCGCCCGCAAGAACGAAAGACTCTCGAGTCGGCAAGTTCCTCCCCGTGTT
>CAXMZV010000417.1:0-4436 GCA_964199985.1 Candidatus Ilumatobacter isfjordensis
GGCGGGCGAGGTCGTAGACATCGCCGAGGCCTGCAACCAGCGCAGCATTGCCGACACGACTGCTCCAGTCGTCGTCACCACTCGAAACGGGGACGAATTCGGGATCAGCGAACGGTGAGGACCACCACTGCACCGGGTGGATCTTCGCGGGATCGCTGTCCTGGGGTTGGCCCCGGAATAGCACCATCGAGCCGTCGCTGAAGGTGCCGAGGCCGTGGCACGGAATGACCTGTGCGACCTCGCGACGAACGAGGTTGTACGGCATGATCAAATATTCGCCGCTCGTTCGACGGTGGAAGATGTACGCAATGTCTTCGCCGTTCGGAGCGACGATCGCCTCTTCGAACTGCATGTCGGTGACGTCGACATCGAACACTCGCGTGCCGGTGGACGTCAGATGGATGCCACCGGGAAACACGACGCCCTCGCCGCCAGGTAACGAGCGGGACGTGACGCCAACGGCATCAACGCGTTGGCCAGTTCGGCTGCGGTGTGAGAACACATAGCTGCGTGGTGCCTCTTCGTACAGGCGAACCCGGATGAGCAGGATGTCGCCCATCGACAAGAAGTCGACCCCGACGTCGGCCAACGACTGGCCTGGATGTTCGACCGACTCATCGATCTCGGCGTGTGATCCGCCCTGCCCGGTATCGACTCGGAGCTGCAAACGTCCGCGTCGGAACCCGACGAAGACTTCGTCGAGCACGGACACGACCGGGTGTGCCCCGGCGCGCTGGTCCTCGCGGGTGCAGCTGGTCCATGTCTGATCGTGGGCTTCGGGCCACGTGTAGTCGCGCTCGCCACGGGCGTCGGCGAAGTGCACGGTCCGAGTCCCGTCGCCCGTGCCGGGATCAGCGATGGTCCACCGGAGTACTCGCACGTCGTCGACCCGATCGCCAACCTGAAACACGGCCAGCAATTGCGTCGAGGACACGCGGAGATCGACGAATCGTGCTTTGCCGTAGAACTTGAAGAGTTTCTCGAACTCGTCCCGAAAGGCTGGTTCGGCGAGGAAGTTGCGAGCGTCGTCCGGCGCGAGCGGCGTGAGCGTGGGCTCGTCAGCGTCAATGCGCGAGGCGGCGTAGAGCGCGAATACTTGCTCGGGCTCGGTGACCCCGAGCTCCATGTCGATGTTGAAGCCCAACACGAGCACGTCGCCGACCCGAGCGATGTCTCGTGGGAGGCAGGCCAGGTCAGTAGCGATCCGATCCGACCCGGTGAGTCGGAGCTGGACAGCGCCGAACGCGTCGACCCGTCGCTGATCGATCGCTCGAGCCGCGTCGAGGACGGACTCGACCTGTGTGGCGAGGCGACGCCGCAGCAGGTCGTAGCTGCCGCCGCGTAGCGTCTCCGTCTGTTGCTCGCCTGGTTCGGCGTCGGCGTTGTCGGTCACGCGAGTCCTCCGGCGGCGTTACATCTGGTGCCTGGAACCAGATGTAACGGTGGGCAGCACGGCATCACTTCGCGTCGGTGTCGATGATGTCGCCGACCTGGCGGTCGCCGAGGCCGCTCTCCTTGACCGCAGCGGTCAACTGGTCGACGATTGACGTGTCGCCGATGTTGCCGCCGAGGCGGGCGACGAACTGTGCAACGGTGAGATCGCGGATGCCGGCAGCGCCGACTCCACCGACTCCCGCGGCGATGTCTTGCACCAGGTTGGCTTCACCGTTGAGGTACGGCGACAACATCGTGCGGGCGCCCTCGCTCGATTCGATGAAGCCGTCGATTGCCTGGCCATGGCCCGCCGCGGAAAGAATCCGCTCGACGATGCTCTCGTCGGAGACGATCTTCATGTCGGCGTTCGACAGCGCCTGGCCGAGGGCCGACGCAGCAGACTTGGCCACGTCTGCCTTGGCGGTGACGCCAGCCAGCGCCACTTCCTTTTCGGTGTCGAGACGAAGGCGGAATTCCTCGTGCTCTTGACCGGCTGAGGTCATGGCGCCAACACCTGCGGCCTTGGCTTCGAGACCTTCACCCTCGCCGGCCAGACGTGCCCTCGTCGCTTCGCCTTCAGCAGTGCCCATCTCGCGGACGGCATCGGCATCTGCTCGCTTGATGTCGACGTCGGCCATGCCGACAGCCTTAATCGCCTCGGCGCGTTCGCGCTCGACCTGCACATCGGCCAAGCCGCCCGCTGCTGCTTCGGCCTGGGCGCCCTCGGCGCGGCGTTGTGCGGCCATGGCGTCCTGCTGGGCAGCTTCGGCATTCGCCCGGGCCAGCACGGTCGCTCGCTCGGCTTCGCTGCTTGCTGCCTGACGCTGTGCTTCGGCTTCCTTCACGGTGCCGACGAACGATGCCTGCGCGGAGCCCTCAGCAACCTTGACCTCTGCCGTGGCGAGACGCTGAGCGTCTTCGACGACGCGGACGGTCTTGATGGCCTCTTCCTTCTCGGCGACTCCGAGTTCGGCCTCGACTCGCCCGCGTGCGACGTCGGCGAGTTCGCGCACTCGCTCCTCTTTCTCTTTCGATGCCTCGGCGACCGCGGTCTCGCGGCCGGTCTCGGCGAGCAGCCGATCTCGTTCGATGTTCTCGGACTCGACCTTGATGACGCGCTCGCGGTTCAAGCCTGCAATTGCGACCTCACGATCCTTGTTCTCGTTCGCCACACCAATGCCCTGGTCGGCGGTGATGCGGGCCGACTCGGCCTTCTGGTGTTCGGCGGCCTCGACCTGCGCAGCCTCGGCCTCAGCTTGCGCTGCGACGGTGCGGATCTCCTGTTGCTGGCGCGCTTCGGCCTCGGCGCGATCGCGCTCCATCTCGAACACTGCCTTGTCGGCATCGACCGTGCGACGAGTTGTCTCTTCGCGCTCGAGCTGTTCGGCCTTGTTGGTCTCGATGTGCTGGACGGTGGTGCGCTCGGTGATCTTGCGGATGCCGTCGGCGTCGAGGATGTTGTCGGGATCGAAGTCGCTCAGCGGGGTCTGCTCGAGGTAGTCGATCGCGACGTCCTCGAGCACATAGCCGTTGAGGTCCTTGCCGATGATCTCAACGATCTCGTCTCGAAAGCTGTCACGGTCGGTGTACAGCGACTCGAACTCGAATTTCTTGCCGACGGTCTTGAGCGCCTCGGAGAACTTCGCTGCGAACAAGGTGTTCAGCGTGTTGATGTCAGAAGCTCGCTCGCAACCGATGGCCTGCGCCACCTTCTTGACCGCCTGTTCGGTGGGGTCGACCTTGACGAAGAACTCGACCGAGATGTCGGCGCGAATGTTGTCTTTGCAGATCAGCCCGTTGCCTTTGCCGCGACGTTCGATCTGGATGTTCTTCACCGAGATGTCCATCACCTCGGCTTTGTGAATGACGGGGACGACGATCTGGCCGGTGAAGGTGACCACGACCGATCGCCACTTGGACACGACGAGAGCCTGGCCCTGCGGGACCTTGTGGAACAGGCGTGAGACCAGGAGGGAGGCCAGCACGATGACGACGAGGACGACGACGACGACAACGGCAACTGCGGAAAGTGCACTGCTCATGTTGGGGATACTTCCATTCTTTTGGCGAGCTTGCGCTCGGATACACAGGACTCTAGAAACTGGGTGTGAACTGGCCGTGAGCGGGCGGCGGCAAGGCCAGCTCGGTCAGGTGGTCAACGAGTCGACGCAGGGGCTGATCGTTGCGAGGGTGGTGGAGTAATCGCAGCGGAATCACTCGGCGAGTTCTGCCGGGACCCGGTCGACGATGAAGTCGTCAGTGGCTTCGATCCACTCGATGATGAACGCTCGATCGCCGCGCTGGAGCTCGCCGGGAGCGAGGCCGACGTGTTCGTTGACCCGAATGTCGACCGTCGACACGGTGCCGTCCGGCCACTCGGCTTCGCCGCGACCTGCCGTGGCGGTGACGGTCCCTGACCGCACTTCTGCAATGCGGCCGACGAGGTCGAATTTGCTCGGTGCCTCGGCGGTGACGAAGACGCGGCCCAACGTCGGAGCGATCCAGACGGTGAACGCCAGCCCGGCCGCAGCAGAGCTCAGGCCGACGACGAGCGCAAGAATGATCAGAGCGGAGCCCGTGCGAGAGTCGAGCAGGAAGACGCTGGCCAACACCGAGACGAACCACCCCGCAAGCGCAAAGACCGTCAGGATGATCGTCGCGGGAACCTCGGACAGGTTGAGCGGCTCGAGTGCATCGTCCAAGATGCCGTCAGCGGCGTCGGCTTCGATGTCGAGGACCCCGACGAGCGACAGTAGCCACAGACCTGCTGCGATACAGAGGAGTCCTGTGAAGACCACTGTCGGAAGCTCGACAGACGCTTGCAGGACATCACCCACGCCCTCAAATATGCCGTGATTTCGTGCGGTTTGTCGCTTCCGGCGGTCGAAAACATGAATCCGTTACGGATCCGTCACCAATCGGCGGAGTGAGCTGAGGCGACTGGCGGATGCTGGTGGCCGTGCGAGTCAGCACCGAAGAGGACGGTCTCGGCCTCGCTGCGT
>CAXMZV010000418.1:0-4429 GCA_964199985.1 Candidatus Ilumatobacter isfjordensis
GGCTGACCCAAAGCAACCAGCAGAGTTCATTCTCGGCGTCGACCTCGACGGCGTGGTGGCCGACCACACCTTCCGCTTCCGCGAGATCATGGCGGAACTGCGCGGCGTGCAGCCCGAGACGATGCCGCTCGAACGGTCATGGGATTTCGCCGAGTGGGGGTTTGAACCCGACGAGTACGCGCACTATCACCGCATTGCGGTGATGGAACACGACATGTTCGCCACGATGCCCGTCATCGACGGCGCCGCCGAGGCACTTTGGAGGTTGAGCGATGCCGGCGTCTGGATTCGGATCATCACGCACCGGCTCTACGTGCACTGGGGTCACGCGAAGGCGATTGCGGACACGGCCGGCTGGCTCGACACGCATCGCATCCCGTACCGCGACCTGTGTTTCCTCGGCAAGAAGCCGCAGGTCGAGGCGAACGCCTACATCGACGACGCTCCGCACAACATCGAACAGCTGCGATCCGCTGGCAACACCGTGATTGCATTCGAGCAGCCATACAACCGCGACATCGACGGCCTCCGCGCGGTCGACTGGAGTGAAGTCGAGTCGATCGTCACCGAACTCGCGGCCGGCCACGTCGGACAGTTCCACGCCCAACTCCCGGGGATCGACGCCGGCTCTGACCGCCTCGACCGCAACCGCAAGTAACGCCGGTACTTCGCCCGACTCGCTCGCGCTCGGAGGGCGGAGTGCCTTCCGTCCTACCTCGGGTTGATGACGGACGGAACCCATCGCTCGAGCGGGTTGCGTCTGGGCCATGATGGAGTGATGACGGGGCTCGCAGTGGCATCAGCGGTGACGGCAACCGGCGACGGGGCCTACCGCGCCGAGCTCTCGCCGGATTGGGAAGTCTGGGGCCCGCAGGGCGGCTATCTCGCCTCCGTCGCACTCCGTGCCGCCGGCGCTGCGATCGGTCGGGCTCGCCCCGCATCAATCAACGCACATTTCGTCGGTGCCGGCGCGAGCGGCCCGGTCGATATCTCGGTCACCGTCAACCGCTCAACGAAGGTCGGCACCTCTGCCACAGTGCAGGTCACCCAACCGTCCGATCGCGGTGATCGGATGCTGCTCACCGCACTCGTGTGGGGCGTCGACGCGGAGCTGCCAGGCCTCGAGCACCAGGTCGAGACTCGCCCCATCGACGACATGCGGCCCGACGGTCTCCCGAACACGGCGACGCTGATGGCGGGGCAGGGTGGCCCACCACATCCGTTCTGGAACAACCTCGAGCAACGCCCGCTGGACTGGATCGAGGACTGGGACAACCGTCCGCCGAGCGACCCAACGAACCAGTGCTGGTTCCGTTTCGTCGAGGGCGAGACCCACGACGACCCGTGGCTCGACGCATGCCGCTCACTCGTCGTCCTCGACCTCGGGGGATGGGGTGCAGCGACACATCCGCACGTCGGCGTGCTCGATCACTTCGCCCCCACGATTGAAGTGAGCTGTCGCTTCCTCGGCTCGACGCACGACGATGCCTGGCTGCTCAGCGAAGCACGCGCTCCGGTCGCACGCGACGGGCTCGTTGCACACACCGGCGAGATCTGGACATCCGACGGCCGGCTCGTCGCGACGGGCGGCAGCACACTGCTCTGCCGGCCCGCCGCTCGACGCCCGGACGGCCGCTGACTTGCTGTCCGTTTCAACCCGAGGTGAAACGGAGTCGGGTCAGTTGATGAAGTGAAGGTCGCGGAACTGGTGGCGGAAGTCCGTGACCTCCGCGGCGAGCGACGCTGGATCGTCAGCAGCGATGGCTCGGGCGGCCAACTCGGCGAGGTGCGGCATGTGGGCAGTGGTCATGCCCCAGCGCACGATCTCGTTCGTCCCGAGTCGGAGACCGTTCATCGCCTCACCCGATCCACCGGGCAGTCCGATGCCGCTCGTCAGAAGGTTGGCCGCTCGAAGATGTTTGGCCAGCTGGTGGCCGTCGGCGGTGCGCGCCGCGAAGGCATGCGACTCGGTCGGCAGTGCGTCGACGCCACGGTCGGCCAGCGCTGTCTGTAGCGCCGTCGCCGACGCCAACATCTCCGCGGCGTAGGCCGGGCCGTGACGTTGCCAGTCGACCAGTGCAATCACCAACGAGGCGGTCTTGCCGGCATCGAAGTTGGCCGTCAGACCGGGAAAGGCAATGGCGTCGATGCGCTCGGCGATCGCCATGTCGTTGGTGACGAGGAGTCCGGACGGCGGGCCACCGAGACTCTTGTACGTGCTGCACGTCATCACGTGGGCGCCCTCAGCGAGCGGGTTCGGCCAAGCTCCGCCGGCGATGACACCCGACAGGTGCGCGGCGTCGAACAGCAACGTTGCGCCCACCTCGTCGGCAATCGCGCGTATCTCGGCAACCGGGTGATGGTGGAGGTTCAGACTGCAGCCGATCGAGATCAGCGTCGGACGAACACGGTGCGCCATCTCGCGCAGCGCGTCGACATCGATGGTGTACCGCTCGGCGTCGATCGGTGCTTCGTGGATGTCGAGTCCGTACAGGCCAGCTGCGCCGCCTTCGTTGTGCGTGACGTGGCCGCCGATCGAGGCCGGCGGCACGATGATCGAGTCGCCCGGCTTGCAACACGCCATGAACGTGTAGAGGTTGGCGAGTGCCCCGGAGCCCACGCGCACCTCGGCGAATTCGGCACCGAACACATCGCACGCAAGCTGTGCCGCAATGACCTCGATCTGCTCGACCGCCTCCAATCCCATCTCGTACTTGTCACCGGGATATCCAAGCGACGGTCGACTGCCGAGGCCCGCTGCCAGCGCAGCTTCCGCACGCGGGTTCATCACGTTGGCGGCCGGGTTGAGCTGGACGCAGTCGTCGTAGATCGTCGTGTTGAGGTTCGTCAGCTCCTCGACGAGGGCGAGGACATCCTCGGGGCCTGCAGTCCCAATCTTTGCCGCGATCGACTGCACGTACTGCTCCTGTGCCGAAGGGACCCACTTTCGTTCACGCATCGCCAGAATCTAGTGACCGACGAACGCAGACTCGTTCTCACCGACGACGACGCGGCGGTCTGCGGGTACCGTGATGCTCATGTCCGCTGATGTCACCGATCACGACGCCGCGTCAGGTCACGACGACCACGACCAGGACCACGGCGATGACCACGGGCACTCCCACAGCCACGGTTCCAGCCATGCATTCATGGTCCATCGCCACCGCGATGTCACGGGTGGAACAATTCGAGCTGCGGTCTTCGGTGTCAGCGACGGCCTCGTGTCCAATGTGGCGCTGATCCTCGGCGTTGCCGCTGCCGCATCCACTCAGGAGAGCGTTCTGGTTGCCGGTGTCGCGGGCCTGCTTGCGGGTTCGGCCTCGATGGCTGCCGGTGAGTACGTGTCGATGAAGGCCCAGGCCGAATTGGTCGAGCGCGAGCTCGAAATCGAACGCCAGTCGATCGCCAAGCAGCCCGAGATGGAGGCCCGCGAACTCGCCGCGCTCTACCGACGGCGCGGCGCCGATGCCGAGACCGCTCGGCGCATGGCGGAGCAGGTCCACGAGGATCCCGACGTCGCCCTCGACGTCCACGCTCGCGAGGAACTCGGCGTCGATCCGGACGGGACCGGCGACCCGGTGGCCGCCTCGCTCAGCTCGTTCATCGCCTTCTCGTTCGGTGCGCTCATCCCACTGCTTCCATGGTTCTTCGCCGAGGGCAACACAGCCGTGGTCGCCTCCGCGATTCTCGGACTCGTTGCAACCGCCAGCGTGGGCGCCGTGCTCGCACGATTCACTGAACGATCGATGATCCGCACTGCCGGTCGGCAGATGGGTTGGGCGATTGCCGCGTGCGCTGTCACGTGGGTCATCGGTAGTTGGCTGGGCACCGCGGTCGGCTGATGGGTCGAACGTCGTCCCCGGCTGGCTCAGGTGTCGCCACCGCAAGTGAGTGGGCCGACCGCGTGCATTCGTTGCTCGGTCTCCACGCAACCGAGGGCAACGCGGTCGACGTCCTGCGCAACGGCGACGAGATCTTCGGTGCAATGCTCGATGCCATCGATGGTGCTGAACGAACCGTCGACATCGTCACGTTCGTGTTCTGGAGCGGCCACGTCGCCGACCGCTTCGCACAGGCGCTGGTGGGCGCAGCGAACCGCGGATGTCGGGTCCGCGTGTTGATCGATGCGCTCGCGGAACGCAAGCTCGACTCCGAGGTGATCAACGCCATCAAGGGTTCCAGTTGCGAGTTGCGTTGGTTCCGGCCGTTCACGGACGAGAAGATCCCGCAGCTGAACGGCGCGAACAACCGCACCCACCGCAAGATCCTCGTCGTCGACGGCACCGTCGGTTTCATCGGCGGCGTCGGGATCGCCGACGAGTGGTCGGGCAATGCGCAAAACGAGCGCGAGTACCGCGACACACATCTCCGAGTCCGGGGGCCGGTAGTCGCGGGGCTGCAGGCCGGGTTCATCGACAACTGGGCCGAT
>CAXMZV010000419.1:0-4429 GCA_964199985.1 Candidatus Ilumatobacter isfjordensis
CGACGATCCGAACGAGGACACGTGAGGGACAACAAGCCACCCGACTCCCACACACGCCGTCTCCAATCGGACCACAGCGGACGAGCCATCGTTGCGACCCGCTCCTCGTAAGCTTCGAAGCGACGCAGGGATCCTGGAAAATAATCGAATGTACGTAGACCAGCTCATCTGGAGTGTAGAAAATCGGGCCGATCCGCGTCAGCCGCTCTCGCCGCTCCTCGGTCGATCAGCTCGAAAACTTCGTCGCCGAGCGTGGTATGCCGACGGGTGCTCACGAGCGCAGCCCACTGAACATCGCCGAAATTGTCCACCTAATTGTCCACCTGGCCGAAAACGACAAAACCCCAGGTCGGAGGAAATGACCTCTGACCTGGGGTTTCTACGGTCGGGCTGACAGGATTTGAACCTGCGACCCCTTGTCCCCCAGACAAGTGCGCTACCAAGCTGCGCTACAGCCCGTACCGAGGCACGAATGCCCCGTATGTGAAGCCCGGACTCTATCGAGGATCAGACGAAGATCGCGATGAGACGCCAGGACAGGTAGACGACGAGCGCGACGACCATCAGCTTGAAGTGCCACGGCGCCTTCTCGTCGTTGGCAGCCTCGCCGGCTGTGTGGTCGTGTGCCTCAAGGACCTGCTCACCACACGTGGGACACGTGCCGTCGTCATTCATCGCGTTCGGCGTCCAGTACTTGGCGCAGGGTTCACACCAGGGCATTGATCAGGACCGTTTGCGCACGCGCATCTTGATCGGAGTCGAACCCATATCGAGGTCCTCGCGCAACCGGCGTTCGAGGTAACGGAGGTAGGTGCGGTCGAGTTCGCGGTTGACGAACAGCGTGAACGTGGGCGGATCGGTGGCGCCCTGCACGGCGTAGAGCACTTTCGCTCCCCCGTTAGCGGGCTGGGCTTGCTGGGCTGCGCCGATGATCTTGTTGACGCTCTTGGTCGGCACCCGCTTGTGATACTGCCGGATCGACTCCTGCAGCAACGGGTGCAACTTGTGCACATTCTTGCCGGACAGCGCCGAGATTTTGAGCACGGGGGCATCACCGAGGAACGCAAGCTTGCGCTTCACCTCGGACTGCACCTCGAGCCGAGCGTCCGGGCCGACCAATTCCCACTTGTTCAGCACGATGATGATCGGGCAGCCCGACGCATCGACACGTTCGGAGAGACGCTGGTCCTGGCCGGTGACGCCGATCGTTGCGTCGATGACGAGGAGTGCGATGTCGGAGTCATCGATGGCCCGCAGGGCACGGACCAGCGAGTAATACTCGGCCGAATCGTCGATCTTGCCGCGCTTACGCATGCCGGCGGTGTCGACGAAGACGATCGGGCCGTCCTCGGTCTCGACCAGGGTGTCGATGGCGTCGCGAGTGGTTCCGGCGAGGTCATGCACCACGGCGCGATCCGTGCCGACCAGGTGGTTGAACAGCGTGCTCTTGCCGACATTGGGTCGGCCGACTATGGCCACACGCGGGGGCGGCTTGCCGTCGAGGTCAATCAACGACTCGATCTCGGCCAGCTGGTCCTCGTCGTAGGCGTCCTCCTCGTCCGGCTGCTCAGCGCGCTCGGGGAAGAAGGAGATGATCTTGTCGAGCAGGTCGCCTGCGCGTCGCCCGTGGAGCGCACTGGTCGGCATCGGGTCGCCGAGCCCCAGGCCCATGTACTCCCAAATGTCGTTTTCGCGGCGCTGGTTGTCGGCCTTGTTGGCCACGACGAGAACATCGGTCCCGGTGCGGCGGACCCAGTTGGCAATGAGCTGGTCGTCGTCGGTCAACGACACCGAGGCATCGATGACGAACAGCACGACGTCGGCTTCCTTCACGGCTTCTTCGACTTGACGCGTCACCTTCTCTTCGAGCGCGTCGCCGCCCGGCATCCAGCCGCCCGTGTCAACGATGAGGAAGGGGATGTCGAGCCATTCGGCCTCGAGTGCCTTGCGGTCGCGGGTGATGCCTGGCCGGTCTTCGACGATGGCCTGCTGGCTGCCGACGATGCGATTGAACAACGTCGACTTGCCGACGTTCGGTCGTCCGATGATGACCACGGTCGGCAGATCAGCCGAGGGGTCAGCGGGGACGATCTCTCCCAGGTCGCTGATCGCCTCCGGATCAAGGTCGAGCGGATCATCAGGAAGTGCGGGGGTGTCGGTACTCATGTTGTTGTTCCTGCTGTCTCGAGAGCGGCGCGCAGCGCGATGCCGTCGGTGGGGATGATCTCGATCGGGCGTGGGAGGTCGGCAATGCCGACGCCGTCGAGGAAGCGGCCGTCGTCGGACAGGCACACGTCGGGAAGGAGATAGCGATGGCCATCAGGTTCGGCGGCCAGCACGTTGATGACGTCCTCGCCGGTCATCAGCCCCGTGACACCCGTGTTGCCACCGAAAAAGTTGTTTTCGACCGTGAGCACTCGAACGTCGGTGCGCCCCAAGGACTCGATCAACGGCGTGATGACGGGGGCACCGAGCGGGCCGGTAAGAACACCGACGGGGGCCGTGCGTCGGGGGCGGAGCTGAATGCCCGTGGCTGTGGCGGTCGTCGACGCGGTCTCGGCAGGGCCGCAGCCGTTCTGTCGCAGACCCGTGTACGCGGCCGGGTTCGGCGGTGCGTCAACGGCGGCAAAGAAACCGCGCTGCACTCCCGTGGCCTCGGTGGTGGCTCCGTGGAACTCGGCTTCGAACGTGCGGGCCATGCCGATGCCGTCTTCATGCATCGGGAAGCCGTCGTAACGCTCGGCAACCGGGAACGGGCGTTGGGCCATCAAGTAGTACTCGTCGGCGGCGTAGACCATCCGCTTGCCGAGGGTGGTCTGGAAGATGTCCTGCCAGTCGTTGACCGTGTCGACGACCGACTGGGCCTCGGCAAGCGTGTGGAAGCGCATGGCCGACTCGGCGTTGAACTTCGAGATCCCGAGGGGAACCACTGCGACCGAGTCGAGTTCGGGATATTGATCGAGGACCCCGGCGAGTGTGTCGTCGAGGACAGCGCCGTCGTTGACGCCAGGGCACACGACGATCTGGCCCTTGACCGCGATGTCATGGTCGAGGAGCGCTCGGAGCCATCGCAGGCTCATCCCGCCGCGTGGGTTCTTCAGCATCGCGCTGCGGATGTCAGGGTCGGTGGCGTGGATGCTGACGTGGAGCGGCGACAGTCGTTCGGTGACGACCCGCTCGAGATCGGCTTCGGTGAACCGCGTCAGCGTTGTGAAGTTGCCGTAGAGGAACGACAAGCGATAGTCGTCGTCCTTCAGGTACAGACTGCGGCGCATCCCCTTCGGCAGTTGATAGATGAAGCAGAACTCGCAGTGGTTGTCGCAGGTGCGGACCCGATCGAACACGGCGCTTGACACCTCGATGCCGAGCGATGAACCCGCAACCTTCTCGATCGTCATCGACAGGTCGAGACCGCCGCGACTCACGTCGAGTTCGACGTCAGCCTCATCGGTCGCGAGTTGCCATTCGATGATGTCGCGCGGCACGTCGCCGTTGACGCGCAGGATCTCGTCGCCGGGCTCGACGCCCACCAGATCGGCCGGTGAGCCGGGAGCGACCGACACGACGATGGGCGCGAGGCCACTCGTGGCGGTGCCAGCAGGAGATTCGGAGACGGCGGACATGGGAGCAGCCAGGCTACCGCCGCCCTCACCAGGTAGATTTTGGACCGGATGAGCAGCACCGCGGAGCCGGCCCCCGAAGCGTCGACCCCTTTGGGGCGTGTCGACCACGTCCTTCTCGCTGAACCTCGCGGTTTCTGTGCAGGCGTCGAAATGGCGATCAAGGCGTTGACGTGGATGGTCCGATCATTCCCGGGTCCCGTGTACTGCTACCACGAAATCGTGCACAACAAGCTGGTCGTCGATCGCTTCAAGGCCCAGGGCGTGGTGTTCATCGATTCCATCGATGATGTGCCGCCCGGCAGCCCGATCATGCTGTCCGCACACGGATCCCCACCAGCGATTCTCGAAGCAGCGCGGGCTCGCGGCTCCTACGTCGTCGATTCCGTCTGCCCGTTGGTCACCAAGGTCCACCATGAGGTCAAAGTGCGCGCCGGCAAGGGTTATCGCATCGTCTACGTCGGTCACCAAGGTCACGAAGAAGCCGTTGGCAAGATGGCCGTTGCTCCTGATGCGATCGATCGCGTCGAATCGGTCGAGGAGGTTGCAGCACTCGACCACATTGAACAACCCGTCGCCCTGCTCGCACAGACCACGTTGTCGCACCGTGACTGGGAAGGCGTCGCTGTCGCAGTGAAGGAACGTTTCCCCGACGTCTGGATGCCCGGACGCAGCGACCTGTGTTTTGCGACGACAAATCGGCAGGCGGCGCTGATGGAACTCGCGCACCGCTGTGATTCGATCGTCGTCATCGGGTCAGCCAACTCGTCGAATACTCGAGCGCTCGAGCAGCTCGCGATCGAAGAGGG
>CAXMZV010000420.1:0-4424 GCA_964199985.1 Candidatus Ilumatobacter isfjordensis
GCAGTCGGCGACGCTCGACGGTGACCCGTTCGACAGATCGTGGCTCACCGCTACAGAACTGCATGCGGGTGGAGAGTTGCATCTCGTCCTCGGCCGGCAGCGGTCCGACTGGGCCACGTCGACCCGCCCGCCGTCGGTTTCCCGCCCGAGTCCCCAATCGATCTCATCGTCGATGTCCAACCAGCGCGCGTAGGAGCACCCCGTATGACCATGCTGTCCGACCACATCGAAAGCACGGGCGCGGGCGTTCCACCGCCTGAGTCGGGTGCCCCTCCCGAGAATCCGACACGACGCCTCGTGATCGTCGTGCGAGCCGACCCGGTGATCTGCGGCCACTCCGGTGAGGCGCGCAACGTCGCAGAAGTCGCACTGACGCGAGGCTTTGACGACGTTCGCATCGTCACCTGGCCGATCCCGGCGCTGCAGGCGGCAGGGCTTCCGCTGAAGCCCCTCGACACCGTGCTGCCATATTCGACCGGCATCACCGTCGAACGACCGGCGCCGATCGGCGATTACAAAGTGCCCGACGGGCGCCACCTCGGCGGGCTGATCGCGCGCCTCGCCGAGCTGTTCACCGAGGGTGTCCCCACGACGGCGATGTCCCTCTATCTGACGCCGCACGACACGGCGATCGCCCAGGGTGCTCAGATTGCGAGGGCAACAGGCATGGCCGCACCGGTGACCACGATTGCCGAGGCCGTCGGCTCCGACATCACCAACATCGTGCGATCCGCAGTCAGCGAGGGTCGCTTCGGTGCCGCCGCTCAGGTGTTGACGACCTACCTGTCGAATGACGTCTGCGTTGCCGTGTCGGCCTACACCAAGGAACTGATCGTCGCCGCCGCAACCGACGTCGACGCTCGGTGGGGCACACGATTCGGCCCCGCGTGCAAGGAGCGGATCGACATCTCGTACCCGGCCATAGACAGCTCGGCCTACACGACGCTCGTTTCGTCCGAGACACGAGACCGCCTCGCGGCGCGGGGATTGGAGAATGACGGCTACGTGTTGTTCCTATCCCGCCTCACCCGAGCGAAGGGCGTCGACGACCTGATCAACGGATACGTGATGAGCGCCGTCCACCGCCGGGTGAAGTTGGTGATCTGTGGCACCGGACCGGAGGCGATGGCGCTCCGAGCGCTGGCGGGATCGACGCAGTGTGCCGATCAGATCATGTTCTTCGACGACGTCGACGACGCCGAGAAGCCACACCTCTTGGCCGGGTCGACTGCATACGTCCTGCCGAGCAAGCCATCGGAGGAATTCGTCGAGACGTTCGGCATTGCACTCGTCGAGAAGATGCTGGCAGGCGGAGGCCCGATCATCACCTGCGACACGGGTGGAATCCGCGAAGCGGTGGGACCCCACGCCCGATTCGTTCCGACGTCAGATCCGAGCGCGATCGCCAACGCGCTCAACGAGATCGTTCTCGGTCTCTCCCCCGGCGAACGGGGTAGGTGGCATCGAGCGGCGCTCGACCACGCGATGCAGTTCGACAGGGTCAAGATCTTCGACCGGCTTTTCGAACACGTCAGGACAAGGATCCCGGCGACGTCACCGGCGTCTCACGGGAGGCGGCTCATCACCGGATCGCCTCGTGAAAGACCGTCTTCGCTCGGCGGAACGATCACCCCGAGCAGATGGGCTCAGTGCCCTGACCCGCGAATGCTTGCCGGAGCCTACTCGCAGCCATAGAACGTCACGCACCTGCGGCCCGACTGGAACTGGTGACCAACGATGGCGAGGCCGAACGACTCCTTTCCGAGACGAGCTGAGTGGCCCAACCTCACGGGCCAGCAATCCGAGCCTGACCGTGCTCAGAATATTCGGCCGACGTCACCGTCGACACCGCTCGGACACGGCACCGATGCGCTCCGTACGGCGGCCGAGATCACCGAGGCCGCGGGCACGGCGATGAGTACCCAGTTGCCTGATCGAAACCCCGTCCGAGTTCAGCTGAACCACCGCGTATCGTCACGAAGGTGTCTCTCTATGCCCCGTTGAACGTCCACGTCGCGACTCCTCGCCTCGAGTTGCGCGGCGCAACCGATGATCTACTCGAAGTGCTTGCCCCACAGGTCGCCGCCGGCAAGGCGACTGCCGACCCACCGCCGTGGGATGATCCAAGTTCGTTCTACGAGCCAGACCCCGACACTCGAGTTCAGAAGTGGATGCAGGGCGTGTGGCGCGCACGCGGCACAGTCAGATCGGACCTCTGGCGCCTCTGCTTCGTTGTCCTCGTCGACGACGAACCAGTCGGTCAACAAGACCTGACCGGCAACGAGTTCGATGCGTTCGGCACCGTCGAGAGCACCTCATGGGTGTCGTCGGACGTTCGGCGCCTAGGGATTGGACGCGAGATGAGATCGGCGATCCTGCACCTCGCTTTCGACGGGCTGGGCGCCGCCGAGGCACACAGCGAGGGTGCCGTCGACAACCCCGGCTCGAACCTCGTGTCTGAACGCCTGGGCTACGAACGTAACGGTGTGGCGTGGGCCACGCATCGGGGAGAACCGGTATTGGGACAACGGTGGCGCCTCGACCGCGAGACATGGCAGGCCCGTCGGCGCGACGACATCAAAATGAGCGGCGTGGCCCAGTGTCGCAAGGATCTCGGAATCGAACCAGACTCAACGGAGTAGGAGTCCGCCGCACACGACCCTCGACTGAACAGACTGACGCTGAATCGGCGAGCGGCCGCGACGGACCCTTTGGACCAGCGCATATCGACACCGCCCTTCGCCAGCAGAAACCACGCAGTACGGCACATCCGATCGGTTACCCCCACTCAAGAACGCGCGCCGACGGTCGAAGCCGCGAGGAGGTTGCTCTCGGCTCCGCTACTTGCGTCGAAGTACGGTCTCGACCGTGCCACCTCAATCAACTGGACGATGGCGCATCGCAGAGATGGACCTCTGGGATCGCGAGGCAATCGACTTGCTCGGCCCCGCGTACATCGAGATCAACCCTGACGGGACCGGCGCGTTCCGGTTCATTGCGGTCGAGGGGAACCTCGACTGCCGCTTCAACGAACTCGGAGCAACCAGAGCTGTCGAGTTCTCGTGGGACGGCGATGACGAGGGCGACCCAGTCTCGGGACGCGGCTGGGCCAACTTCTTGCCGGACGGCTCGCTGCATGGGCGACTCTTCTTCCACATGGGCGACGACACGGCCTTCCGGGCAACCCGATAGCGGACCACTCCGCGAGCCGCCAGAAACCGCTCCTACTCGCCACCGAGAATGCACGGTCCAGCGCGATGTACTCGGCGAGGCGTGGGACGCATCGGGGGTCGACGGCACTCCGTCCCCGCTGCGGCGGTCGGACTCATCAACGATGGCGCGAGAATTGGTGGATGGCAGCGCAGGAGGATCCGGCGTCGAAGAATCTCGACGTCTACGACACGAACGCCGGCTGGTGGAGCCCGGACATCGGTGATCTTGTCGTGCCCGCCGGGTGGGAGTTCTTGGCGTCTGGTGATGCGTTCGTTACCAGGAGGGTGAAAGCGGCCGGGGTCTACTGGAGTGCATGGAACCCGAAGAACCGGCGAGGTGGTCATCGACGACGCCTCGGCCTGCTCGCACCCACAGCAGAAATCGACGCAGCCCGCAATGCCGCCATCGAGACAGCCGACCAGCGTGCCGCGGCTCGCGTGGCTGGTGCCCGTCATCGAGAACGCGTCGAGGTTGACTACCAGGTCGAGCTACGCGACACGGTTGTGCGATGGCTCGACTTCGCGCCGGAACACCACGACCTTGCGGCCCGCATCGCCGACGGCGCCGCCGCGCAAGCCACCGTTGTTGGCAGTGGGCGGGTCGGTCGCACCAAGACCCTCAGCGTCGACGAACGCGCTGCGCTTGCCGCCCGCGCGTACATCCGCCACCACCACACCGACTACCACGATCGACTCGACAACGTGAACGTCGGTCTCGGCGACGACATCGATGATGACGACTGCCACACGATCAAACGCGCCGCTCACGACGAGGTCGAAGCATTCCTCAACGACCACCGGCAACACCACTCCGGCGGCGGCGACGCCACGGTCTGACGATCTTCGGGTTGACACCGAAGTCGTCAACTGATGTCGCCAGCGAGAACGCTGCGTGATGGCTTACATCGTGTCCAAACAGAACCGCTACTACGTCGTCACCTACGAAGGTCTCGATCCGACCACCGGCAAAGAACGACGCCGCTGGCACCTCGCCGGCGACTCCCGCGAAGACGCTGAAGCGATCGCCGCGAACCTCACCCGACGCACCGATCTGGTGCGCGAGGGCGCGTGCTCGGCTGCGACCGTGACCGGCTTCGTGAACGACACGTGGTTCCCTCAACGCGTGCATCACCTCCGTCCGTCCACGGCGCATCGGTATCGGTGGATGATCGACAACTACATCTCCCCCACCGTTGGTGACCTGCCGATCCG
>CAXMZV010000421.1:0-4419 GCA_964199985.1 Candidatus Ilumatobacter isfjordensis
TGTGGTTCACGGTGTTCCTGCTCAAGCAGATCCCCGGCCAGATCAAGCCGAACCTCGAACGCCAGTACAAGATCTTCGGCCACAAGCACACGTGGATCATGAGCATCATCTACACGATGACGTTCGGCAGCTTCATCGGCTTCTCCGCTGGTTTCGCCCTCGCGATCAAGGTCGTGTTCGGGTTCAAGCACGTCGACGTCGACGGCGTCCTCACCCACGACGTCGCCAACCCCGACGGCCCTTCAGCGCTCACGTTCGCTTGGATGGGCCCATTCATCGGTGCCTTCATCAGGCCGGTGGGCGGGTGGATGGCCGACCGCCTGGGTGGTGCCAGAGTCACCAACTGGGTCGCGATCATCATGGCATTGAGTTCGCTCGGCGTGGCCTACTACTTGCGCCAGGCCTACCGGTCCGAAACGCCTCAGGACCATTTCCTCCCGTTCTTCCTGCTGTTCCTCGTCCTGTTCGCGGCCAGCGGCATCGGGAACGGTTCGACCTTCCGGACGATCTCCGCCGTTTTCAACAAGGAGCAGGCCGGGCCGGTTCTGGGGTGGACGTCGGCGGTAGCCGCGTACGGCGCCTTCGTCGTGCCGCAGGAATTCGGGGCGCAGATCAAGAACGCCACACCCGAGAATGCCCTGATCGCGTTGTCGATTTTCTACGTGGTCTGTATCGGCATCAACTGGTGGTACTACCTCGGTCCCAAGGCCGAATACCAGAATCCGTAGCCCGCTGTCAGACACATGGTCAGCAAGGGACTTATGCCCCTTCAGACCCGTCCCTGAGCCAACCAGTATTCAAAGAGACTCGCCGAGGGTGAGTCATCAGCACTGAGGAGTGAGATGCTCGCCGAGGCTCCAACGCAGAGCCCGCAACGACCTTCGGTCGCTCCGCGTCAGTCGACGGTCGTTCGGTGGTTGCCGATTGTTCTGATCGCGCTCGCCACGATTGGTGCGCCGTTCGTGATGCAAGCGACGGATGTGCTTGCGGGGCCCGGCGATGACGCACTGCGTTCCGGTGCCGAGGTGTACAACGAGGCGTGTTCTGCGTGCCACCAGCCGGGAGGTGTCGGGCTGGGTGGGCAGTTTCCGCCCCTCGCTGGCAACCCGAACACCGACGATGCTGCCTACGTCGAATCGACCATACGCAACGGTCTGAGCGGCGAGATCGAGGTCAATGGCCAGACCTACGACAGTGTCATGCCAGCCCAGTCGGCGCTGAGTGACGAAGACATCATGGATGTCATCGCGTACATTCAGTCCGGTTTTACGACGCCGTCTGCGCCGGTGACCGAGATCATCACCGATGACTCGGGTGGCGGCAGCCTGCCAACTGTTGTTCTCATCGGCTTCTACATCGCATTGCTCGCTGGCGCGGTGCTCGCTGCCCCACGAATCATCGGGGTGAACGACCGCCGGGACATCAGCTGGACCGACGCCTGGCTGAAGACCTCCGTCATCGTGGTTGTCCTGATCGGCGTGACGACCGTGTTGCCGGCACGGGTGATCGAAGCCGACGCGCTGCAGGACCTTTCACGGAATGCTCGCGACCTGATCACAGTCGGCGTCTGGAGCGTTGGCTACGGGGCAGCGTTGTTCGGGCTGTGGTACACCCACCGGAAGAACCGGATCTGATGAGCTGGGACCTCGAGTACTACGACATCAACATTCCGTGCCTCGCCGCGTGTCCGGTCCACACGAATGCTGGCATGTACGTCGCTGCCATCGCCGACGGTGACGATTCACTGGCGTACCTGACGGCGCGACTGCCCAACCCGTTCGCGTCGGTGTGTGGACGCGTGTGCGCTGCGCCCTGTGAGGACGCTTGTCGCCGTGGCGCGATCGATCGGCCGATTGCCATCCGAGCATTGAAGCGATTCGTCACCGAACAATTCGGTCCGGAACGCGGCGATGACGAGACGTGGCAACGCGTCGCGGCGCCTCCGACCTCCGAGCGATCCGAGAGCATCGGCATCGTCGGCGGAGGTCCTGCAGGGATGGCGTGCGCCCATGACCTTCGCCGCCAGGGTTATCAGGTCACGGTCTATGAAGCGACCGACAAGCTCGGTGGGGCGATGTGGCTCGGGATTCCGGAGTATCGGCTTGATCGCAGCGTCCTCGCCGCCGACATCGACGCCATCATCGGCCTCGGCGTCGACGTGCAGTACGAGACGAGACTCGGCGAGGACGTGACGCTCGAGGAACTGATGGCGCGACACGATGCCGTGTTCCTCGGAATTGGGGCCACTCTCGGGCGGGGCCTCGATCTCGACGGCGCCGACGCCGACGGGGTCTTCAAGGCGATCGAGTTTCTCATCAACATGAACCGCGGGTTTGCCGTCGATATCGGCGAACGCGTGGTGGTCATCGGGGGTGGCGATGTCGCGATGGATGCAGCCAGGACGGCGCTGCGTGCATCGGACTACGGAGACTTGGCCGCGAATGACGCCGAGGACGACGCAGAGATTCGGGCCGACCAGCGATCGTCGATGACCGAGGCGATTGATGTTGCCCGCACGGCCTCCCGCGCCGGTGCCCGCGATGTCACGGTGATCTCGCTGGAGTCGGCTGAGGAAATGCCAGCTCATGACTACGAGGTCGAAGAGGCTCAACACGAAGGCATCACGTTCGTCGCAGGGCGCGGCCCTCGCCGCATCAAGGTCGAGGACGGCGGTGTCGTCGGGATCGAGACTGTCGGTGTCAGCTCCGTCTTCGACGCCGACGGCCGATTCGCTCCGGAGTTCGACGAAGCCGACCTCCAGACGTTCGAGGCCGACACCGTCATTCTTGCAATCGGCCAGGCGATCGATCTCGACGCGTTGGGTGGAGAGGGCCCGGATGTGAGCCCCCGCCGAACGATCCAGATCGACAACGACACCGGCCGCACCTCGATCCCCGGGATCTGGTCCGGTGGTGACGCTGCAAAGGGGCCCCGCACACTCATTGATGCGGTCGCCGACGGACGGCGCGCAGCGTCCGACATCCACCAGTCATTCGGTGGGTACGACGTGGCCGAGGAGTCTGCGACCTTCGTCAAGTTGGCGCAGTTTCATCGGCTCGACGACAACTACGACCAGTTGAGTCGAGTCGAGGTCCCGATGCTCGAGACGGGCCGGCGAGTCGGCCTCGCCGAAGTCGAACTCGGCTTCACTGAACAGCAGGCTCGATGCGAAGCATCGCGGTGCCTGCGCTGCTTCGCCAACATCATCCTCGATGTCGACAAGTGCGTGCTGTGCGCGCTCTGCGCGGACGTGTGTCCTGTCGATGTCATCTCACTCGTTCCCTCCGAAGAGGTCGATGGGGAAACCGTGGGCGGCACGGCGCTGCTCCTCGACGAGGAGCGTTGCATCCGCTGCGCCCTCTGTATCGAACGTTGCCCCCCCGACGCACTGTCGATGGGTATGTGGAAAGGAATTGGCGTACCAGCATGACCTTGGACCAGAACGAGCGAGAACACCTCGCCGAGGATCGCGAAGACGACCTGTACGACCGCATCCGCAAGACGCCGATCGGCAAGTCCATCTTCCGGTCACCGCGACGCGTCACACCCCGCGACCGCGCGGCCGGGCACTGGGCAAGCTTCCTGCTGCACATCTACCCGGTCAAGATCCGGCGGAAGGAACTCGGTTTCAAGTATTCGTGGTACTTGGGCGTGGTCTCGATGGTGCTGCTGGGCAGCCTGATCGCGTCGGGCGTGTACCTGATGTTCTTCTACGTGCCGTCGCCCGCACAGGCCTACACCAACATCCAGACCATTCAGACCGATGTGCCGTTCGGCCAGTACGTCCGCAATGTGCACCGATGGTCGGCGCACCTCATGGTGCTGGCGGTCGCAGCCCACATGGCTCGCGTGTTCTACCGAGGTGCCTACAAGTCGCCACGTGAGTTCAACTGGGTCATCGGCGTCATGCTCTTGCTCCTGACGTTGCTGATGTCGTTCACCGGCTATCTGCTGCCGTGGGATCAGCTTGCCTTCTGGGCCGTCACGGTCGGGACCGAGATGGCCGCATACGTACCGTTTATTGGCGAAGAGGTCAAAGAGGTCCTGCTCGGCGGGGCGACGGTCGACTCGTCAACGCTGTTGCGGTTCTACGTGCTCCACGTTGCTGTGCTGCCCGCGATCATGATCTTCGTGTTGATGATCCACCTCTGGCGGTGGCGAAAGGATGCGATGTTCGATCAGGAGACGGAGGACGCCGATGAGTGAATCCGACGAGACGACGACGCCTGTCGAACTCAGTTCGTCTCCGCAGGCAACGCAAGGGAAGCGGGTGCTTGGTGTCGTTCCTGGCAAGCCCGCCGCCGGTGAGCGCAAAGTCATCACCAAGGACGACACGGTCATGGTGTGGCCGCACTTGCTCGTACGGCATGCCGTCGCAGCGATGGTGACGATGTTGATGGTGATGGTTATCGCCGTGCG
>CAXMZV010000422.1:0-4416 GCA_964199985.1 Candidatus Ilumatobacter isfjordensis
GGCCGACTCACGTCAACGATGCCCCAGATTGTGTTGAGCGGATCGACCCGGTCTCCGACGATGTCGGAAACGTGGTCGCTGTGAGCCGCACAAGCGATTTTGATGTTGCAATTACATTACGAAATCTCAAGCTGTATGTCAACGTTTTGACACATAAGTCACGGTGTACGTCAATATCGACGCGGTGATCAGCATAATGTCACGGCACGCGGTGATGCAAGCACTCTCGTCGCTCGGTGTGGCGACGACGGACCCATCGGTACGACTCCCGCCACCCCCGTCGTGGGCAATTCTCACCGATCGTGGGACGCACAGCCAGGCCGGTTCCGGTTCCGGTTCCGGCCGCTCACTACCCACTGACGTGATGGGAGGCGTTCACCACGGAACGTCTCAGATCGACCACGGAGACGGAGATGGGTCAAGACATGGGCAATTCGCGAAGATCGGTGCGACGTCTGTCACATATCGAACTATTCTCGATTTCGGTTGGCGAGGACGAAGGGCGGGTGAACGCACCAGTGCAGACATTGCGGACGGGCGACGGGGTCGCCGCACCGGGAGCGAAGCGGCTCACGGGTCAGGCGCGTCGCTTCCCCCTGCTGCGAGCGGTTGCCACCGCGTCGCCGTTCTGGTTGGTCGCTGCTGGCACCACCGCGGTCCTTGCCTTTGCCGCCACCATCCACGATCGGGTCCCATTCGGAAGCGGCGTGGCCGTAGCGCTCCTGACAATCGCTGCCATCATCGACGTTCAGGAACGCCGACTCCCGGACAGCATGGTCATCGCGGCTGCCGTTGCATTCGCGATCTGCGTCGGGATCGAGACCACGGCAGCAGAGGTGGACGTGTCGTTGGCCGGCATGGCCGGCGGCGTCGCAGCGTTCGGCGGACCGTTGCTCATCCTTCATCTCGTTGCGCCCGCGTCGATGGGCTTCGGCGATGTGAAGGCCGGTCTCGTGCTGGGCGCGGCGGTCGGGGTCGTCGACTGGCAACTCGCACTCGCTGGCCTGGCTCTCGCAGCCGGGCTCACCGCCTCTGTTGGCGTCCTCACGCGCGCTTCCACCATTGCGTTGGGTCCTGGCCTCGTCGCCGCGAGCGCCATCGCCCTGATGGCTCACCCGATGTTCCTCGCCGACACCAATCGGGTGGGAGACGCGAGACCCAACACCATCGCCGCGGCGGCGCTCAATCAGGGAGATGAGGGAGACCCGCAATGACTGACACCAGCGCAATGCGCCAGCGTGGGGACACGCCGGAGTCCGAGCGCGTGCACGGGTTTCGACCGACCGCTCGACGGCGCAATCGTCTCGCCGCGGGACTGGCGCTGGGAGCTGTCGCCATTGGCGGCAATCTGCTCGCGTATTCGTCACTCGACTCAAGCCAACCGGTCGTCCAGGTCATTCGGGACGTGCCCGCCGGTGATCAGATCACGCCCGACATGTTGCGAACCGTCGACGCTGATGTCGACGCGACGGTCAATGTCATTCCGGGTGCCGACCTCAACACACTGGTCGGCCAGTACGCCAAGGTCCGGCTTGTCTCGGGGTCGCTGGTGGTGCGGACCGCTCTGCAATCCGACCCGCTGCTCAAGCCAGGCAACGCAGTGGTCGCCATCGAGGCCAAGGCAGCCGAATTGCCGATCGGTCTCCGCGAACGCGTGCCGGTCCAGCTGGTGATCCCCGGGCCAGCCTCGGAGGATTCGGCTGTGGCGACCACCATCGAAGGACGCGTTGTCGGCCTGCCCGTCGCTTCGGACGGCGGGCTCGGCACGCAGTCCGTGTCAATCGAAGTTGCCGCCGCTGACGCGTCCGCCCTGGCCGCCGCCGATGACGTCCGCGTGGTTCTCGTGGTCCCCAGCGAAGATCCCGCCGCGAGGACCGACGAGGTCGGAGAATGAGTGTCGTCGCGGTCGTCGGCGATTGCACGACCACCACTGCGGTCGCGATGGCAGCGGCGTGGCCCGCGGACGACGACGTGGTCATTCTCGAGGCCGATCGCTCGGGCGGCTCACTGGCCGGATGGCTGGACACGCCCCTCACACCGTCGCTGTCGACGATCGTTGCAAGCGCACACGCGCTCGACACTGCGCCTTCCGCCGCATGGTTCGCCATCGAGTCGATGGTGAGACGATCCGCGTCGGGTCTTCGTTTCATCGCAGCGCCGGTCCGCGCACGCGAAGCGAGCCGTTCGATTGGCGAGGCGAGCACCATGATCTTCCCGTTGCTCGCCTCTCTTGCCGAGCCGACGGTGCTCGCCGATTGCGGTCGGCTCTCACCCGCCGATCCACTCCCAACTCCGGTCTCACTCGCCAGTTCGATCGTGGTCATTCATCGACAAAGCGACGCGTCCGCTGCCGCGGCGTCGGTTCGACTCGAACGTCTCGCCGAAGTGATTCACGATCTCGCGCCGCTCGGCGTGCCGATCGAGCTCGGCGTCATCGGCAACCGACCCTTCGACCTCGACGAGATTCGCCGGTTCGTCACCGACGATAACGAGACGGTCACCGCCCATGCAGTCGCCGACGACACCCTGAGCGCGGCGGTGTTCGCCGGTCGCACAGGTGTGTCGGCCAACCGACTCGCACGTCTCCCCTTGCTGCGAAGCGTCCGCCGAGTGACCGACGCAGTCCGACAATCGCTCGGTGCAAGCGAGGCCGATGGCGCGGGGTGGCTCAATCAGTTGGGAAGCGCGCCGTGACGCTGCACGACGCCCCCACCAACTTCAGCGACCCTGAGTTGCGCGCCGCGGCAGCGGTGGTGACAGACCGGGTCGCTGCGCGCCTCATCGACGCCATCGAGCGAGATGAGACCGCCCTTGTCGCCGGCACGCTGGATCGTCCCGCTCTTGCCGCTGACGAGCGTCGCCAGCAGTTGCTGGTCGGCGCATGGATCAGCGACGAGATCACGGTCGTCAACGAGGAGCGTCTGCAAGACGGCATCCGACCGCTCGACCAGAACACCGAACAGATGCTCCGGTCACGCGTGGTAGCCGAGCTCACGGGTGCCGGGCCGCTCGAACGGTTCCTGAGCGACAGTGAAGTCGAAGAGATCGACGTCAACAGCGCGGCATCAACCTGGGTGACGTACACCGATGGACGCAAGGTCGACGTCGGGCGACTCTGGGCAACATCGGCCGAACTCACGGCGTTCCAGAAGCGGATGGCGCTCCGCATGACCGGCACCGGTGAGGGCCGACTCGACACCTCCTCGCCAATGCTGACGTTGCAGTCGAATGACGGGTCGCGCATCGTGATGGTGCTCGGCGGGCCCACCGAACACGGCATCTCGACGCACCCGCGCATCGCCATCCGGCGGTTCGTGGTGCAACAGGCAGGCCTCAAGGGCCTGGCAGACCTTGGTCTGTTCCCGCATCGCATGGTCGAGCAGTTTCGTGCCCTGGTGCGCTGTGGATTCACGATCTTGGTCTCGGGTCCGCCCGGCGCCGGCAAGACGACGCTGTTGACCGAGCTGCTCGGCGAGGTGTCGCCGCTCGAGCGGATCATCACAGTCGAGAAGAACCTGCTGGAGCTGCGACTCGAAAACGATCCCCGGCATCCCGACGCGCCCGCCCTGTTCACTCGCCACGCCAATGCCGAAGGTGAAGGCGAGATCACCACGCGGCAACTGGTGGAGCTCACCCGACGTCTCAACCCAGATCGGGTGGTCGTCGGCGAACTCGTGGAAGACGAGGCTCTCGACATGCTCGACGTCGCGTCGATGTGCAAGCGCGGGTCGCTAGCGACGATCCATGCGCACACGTCCGACATCGTCTTGCAGCGGCTCGGCTACTACGTGTCGAAGTCGAACACGAACTTGCCGGAGTTCGCCGTGTGGAGTCTCATCGCTCAAACGGTCGACTTTGTGGTCCACATCGACCTCGTTCGCAACGCGGAAGCCGAGCAGGCCGCGGTGCGCCGGATCACGTCAATCATCGAGGTCGGAGGGCTCGGAGAGGCAGGCGGGGTGTCGAGCACCGAGGTGTGGGCGATCGACGACGCCAACGAACTCACGCAGGTGACGCCGCTATCACACCGGCATCTGACACGGCTCCGCCTGTCCGGCTACTCAGCAGATCAATTTGCAATGACGACTGGCACGCGGCGATGAGTCTCGAACTCACTGTGCTCGTTCTCGCAACGGCCCTCGGCGTCCTTGCCGTCATCGTCCTGATCGCCGGCGATGACTCGCGCCCGTTGGCTGGGCGTCGCACGCCCGACCCGCAGCTGGCGCCGCGACTCGCCGTCTCCGCCGCCATCGGGCTGCTGATCGTGGCGACCTCTGGTTGGCTTCTTCCCGCGTTTGTCGTTGCGACGGGTGTGTGGTTTGGGGTGCAGACATGGCAACGACGTGACCGATCGACGCACGGGGTCGAGCGCACGGATGCCTTGGCGTCGTGGATCGAGAATCTGCGCGACGTGTT
>CAXMZV010000423.1:0-4402 GCA_964199985.1 Candidatus Ilumatobacter isfjordensis
CCCGAGCTCCGGGTGATCCGGGTCGGCCTCCAGGTGGGAGCACTCGCAGGTGTCGTTCCCGCAGCACTCGAGTTCGCTTGGAGTCACGCTGTGGCCGATTCGACAGTGCTGGCAGGCTCCCGCATCGACATCGAGTGGATCGATGTGACCGGTGTGTGCCAACGGTGTGCGACCGGGCGGACGATCACCAGCCTGGCCTCGCTTCGCTGCCCGGTGTGCGGTGAGCCGCTCACCGAACTCACCGGCGGGGACGAGCTCGACATCGCGACAGTCGACGTTCGCGATTGTTTGGAACGGGCACCGTGACAGGCACACCGTCGCGGCCTCCAGCGTTCATCCGTCGCCACGCAGCCACGTCGATCGCGAACGATCCGAACGCGTTGGTCACGCTTGTCTGTGACGAGAACTTTTGGGTCAGGCGCGAGGCAGCTCGGAACCCGGAAACTCCGGGGTGGGTCATCGACCTCTTGGTACGAGCGGGTGCCGCGCCCGACCTTCGAGGGCGCGACGGCCACGTCGACGTCTCGATGACGCCCCAAGAGCTGCACCGATTGGTGGAGTGCGGTCCATGGGCACGACAACTTGTCGCCGATCATCCCAACGCGGGTTTTGCCGTACTCGCCGCCCTTGCGTCCATGTCCTCCCAGCGCATCCGTGCATCGGTCGCTCGTCATGCGAACACGGCACCGGAGACGCTCGATCGGCTCTGTGCTGACGCCGAGCCGGATGTACGAACCCTTGCGGCACGGCACCCTTCGACATCGTCGGAGACGTTGGACCTTCTCGCCGGTGCGGGTGCCTCACCAGACCTGACGACGGCATCCGGCACGGCTCGCTGCGATCCGAGCGCACTGTCCGATGTGGCAGCACTTGGTCCGTTCGGCAGATTTCTCGCGGCGCGCCACCCGACCTGCCCGAGCGCTGTACTCGAAGAGGTCGCCGTCGATGAGGACTGGTGTGTTCGAAGTGCGTTGTTCGACAACCCATCAGCTCCGCGGCGCCTCACCGAGCTAGTGCTCGGCGAGAGTATGACCGAGCCGCTCGAATCACTGGCGACTCCAGATCCCGAACAACTGACCGCGTTGGCAGACCACCCTCTTCCTGAGATC
Source organism: Candidatus Ilumatobacter isfjordensis (assembly GCA_964199985.1). Lineage (GTDB taxonomy): Bacteria > Actinomycetota > Acidimicrobiia > Acidimicrobiales > Ilumatobacteraceae > Ilumatobacter_A > Ilumatobacter_A isfjordensis. Next base: position 1,110 of record CAXMZV010000423.1, read on the forward strand.
CGACTCGCGGTTGTGCGCCACCCATCGGCTGATGCCGCCACGCTGGGCAAGCTCGCCTCAGACGGGACCCGCGACATTCGCCGACTCGTGGCCGCCGATCCACGAACCGATCCGTCCGACATCGCCTTGCTGGTGCGCGCCGGCTCGACGGCTGATCTCGCGGGCCTCGCAGAACCTGACCTCGGACTCGACCCGAACCTGCTCGCCTCGCTGTCGCTCGGGGGGTCGTGGGCGCGACAGCTCGCTGTTCGCCACCCATCGACCCCGCCGTCGTCGATCGGACGGCTTCTCTGCGACAGCGATCCTCGTCTGCGTGAGTGGGCGGCGGCACACCCGTCGGTGCCCCAGGAGACCGTGGCACTCATCCAGCGTGCCGGTGGTGCCGAGGATTGGCAGGGGGTCGGCGAGAGCGACCCGTCCATGACGATCGCCGAGTTGCAGCGCGTCGCCTCTCTCGGACCATGGGGCGCGTGGGTGGTCTCGTGGCATCCGAACGCTCCCACGTCGCTCTCGGCTTGAGCGAAGCGGCGAGCCGTCGATGTCTGCAGGAATGAGGCTGGACGTGTCTCGTACATTCGGACCTAGCCGCGGTGGCCAGGCTACGGTGTGCCACCGACTCAACCCACCGGAACGTGTGTCTGGGCGATCTCACCGTCCATTGAGAGGAGTGCAGCGATGATCGCGGCATCGGACGCAACGACGAACCTGGCCATGGCCCTCGCCGCGTGCACAGTATTGGGGTGGGTCCTGCTCGGAGCCCGGCTCGAACGCTGGTGGGTGACAGCGCCGATGGCGTTCACACTGCTCGGGCTCATGGCGGGCGACGACGCCCTCGACATGGTCGATTTCAGATCGTCATCGGAGGCAGTCGAGCTGCTAGCCGAGTTGACGTTGGTCATGGTCTTGTTCACCGATGCTGCCAAGGTGGGCGGGCAGGGTCTTCGACATGTCTGGGGCGGCGCAGGCCGAATTCTTGCCATCGGGTTGCCACTCACGGTGGTCTTCGGCACCTTCGTCGGGCTCTGGCTCGTCCCTGGGGCACACTGGACGACGGTCGCGCTCGCCGCCGCGGTCCTGGCCCCGACCGACGCGGCGTTGGGTCATGCGGTCGTAGCCAGTCCATCCGTTCCCGAACGGGTTCGCAACACGCTCTCGGTCGAGAGCGGCATGAACGATGGCCTGATCGTCCCGATCGCGACGGTCCTTTTTGCGCTGGCGCGTGCCGACGAGGGATCCGATGATCTGACGTCATGGTTGAGGTTCGCGATCGAGCAGATCGGATTCGGAGCCCTCGCCGGAGCAGTAGCCGGCCTGACGGGAGCGTTCATCGCCGGACGTTGTCTCGCGGCAGGGTGGGCCGACACCAAGCTGCTCGGTGTCGGCCAGCTCGCTCTGGCCTTCATGGCGTGGGCTCTTGCCGAATCGATGGGCGGGAACGGCCTGATCGCCGCATTCGTCGCCGGTATCGCCGTCGTCGCGAGAGGAGCACCGCTTCGAGGTGACGACGTCGCGTTCATCGAGCAGGAAGGTCAACTCTTCGTGTGGCTGACGTTCTTCGCGTTCGGAGGGCTGCTGGTCGGCCCGGCGCTCGGCGAGGCCGACGGCCGATCGCTGCTGTATGTCGCGGCGAGCCTGACCATCGTCCGCATGGTGCCGGTCGCGGTGTCATTATTCGGCTCCGGGACGCCGCCGCTGACGGTCGGCTTCGTCGGCTGGTTCGGCCCGCGCGGCCTCGCGTCGATTGCGATCGCCCTCCAGGCACTCTTGGCCACCGATAGTCCGGTCGGCGTCGAGTTCGCCACCGTGGTATCGCTCACTGTGTTCGCGAGCACGATGCTTCATGGGCTGTCTGCGCGCCCCGCAGCTGAGTTGATCGGTCCTCGGCTCAGCGATCCTGCTTCGTGATACCTTCACGCGCCGGAGCCCACCGAGTCGTCCACCCACGAAGACACCGAAGAACGCCCCGACGATGAGCGACGCGGCGCGGACTCAACGAAGAAGACCTTTGTCATTTCACCCTCGCGTGCGACGATCGGCTTCTTGATTGGTCGCGCCGTCGTTGTCGGTGAGACTGCGGAGAACGGCGTCCAACTTCTGCTCGATGTGGTCGAGGCGTTCGTCGACAGTGCGCTCCTCCACGTCTTGGGCATCGGGTGGCGCCTCGACAGGTGCTGGTTCCAGGAAGAGCGAGGCAATATTGGCCGTGATGAGTCCGATGATGCCGACGCCAACGATCATCAGTGTCGCTCCGATCATTTTTCCGACCCCGGATTCCGGGACGAGATCGCCGTAGCCCACGGTCGTGGTCGTGACGAGCGCCCACCAGGCTCCATCACCGAAGCCCTTGATCTTGCTGCTGTCGGGCTCAACGATCGGCGTCACCACCGAGGCGATGAGCACCAGGCCGGCCGCCCACGTCAACGCGAGGTAGAGCTTGTGTCGCCCCATGAGGAGTTTCGCTCCACGGGTCGTCCGATCGAGCGCGGCACTGAGGCGAGCGAGCCGCAGGAACGCCCCGACCAGCCGAAGCGGCTGAAAGATGGGGACGACCACAAGGAGCAGGTCCAACCATTCGGTCCGGGCGAACCGACGCTTGTAGGGGGTGAGGACGAACCTGACCAAGAAATCGAGAGCGAAGAACGCCCACAACACGAGGTCGATCGCGAGCAACGCCGTTCGGGCCGACTTCGATACCTCAGCGAATATCAGGACCAACGTGACGGCCGTCAACAACGCGGCCGCGATCAAGACCGGGATCGCCATCCGATCCTCGAACCGTTCGCGAGACTGCTCGCGTCGGTCTGCATCGCTCCAGAAACTCATCGGCGGCAAGTTCACCACATCTGGTCGCTGTCGACGACCACCCCCAACAGACGGCGTCCACACCCAACCGCCGGCCGTCGTTGCGTTGACCCGCGCCAGCGCTCTGACGTGCTCGGAACCTCTCGGGCCGAGCGGTCATCAGACCAGGTCAGCGGCAGCGGCCGACAACTCGTCGAACGCAGGCCCGAAACGGCGGGCGACCTCCCATGCGTCTGGCACGAGATCGGGACAGGCCAGGATCCCATAGTCGAGCCGGACGGCGTTCGACACGATGGTCACGTTGATGCCCGCTCCGAAGAGCAACGGACCCATCGGGTACATGGCCTCGATCCGAGCGCCCGACATAGAGATCGAACGGCGGCCCAGGCACGTTCGACACGATCACATTGAACACAGGCGGTGCCCCGGAGTCGAAACCGCCGGCCGTCCACGCCCGCGCCGCGAGACCAACCAGAGCCGGTGGCGTGTTG
>CAXMZV010000424.1:0-4353 GCA_964199985.1 Candidatus Ilumatobacter isfjordensis
CAACGGGTGTGATGTACTCCTCGCCGACCAGCCGGTCGAGCACTTGGAGCCACCGGGCACGACTACGCTCGGGTTCGTTGATCGGATCGAAGCCCGATGGCGAACGAACAAGGCCCGCGAGGAACGTCGACTCGATGAACGTGAGCTCGGCAGCGGTCTTACCGAAGTACGTCTCGGCGGCTGCTTGGATGCCGTAGGCGTTGTTGCCGAAGAAGACCGTGTTGAGGTAGCGCTCGAGGATCTCTTCCTTGGTGAGTTCCTTCTCGAGCATGCGCGCGTAGTGGGTCTGCAGCAGCTTGTACCGGCCATCGCGTTCGAGACCCGCGAGGAAGTCGTTCTTGACGACCTGCATCGTGATGGTCGACGCTCCCTGCTGGGGAGCGTCGCTTGCGAAGTTCGACAGCGTGGCGCGGATCAGCGAGCGGACGTTGACGCCGTCATGGTTGAAGAACTCCTTGTCTTCGACCACGAGGAACGCCTGCACCACCTGTGGGGGCATGTCGGCGTACTTGATCGGCTGCGAATTCTCCAGTTCGAACACGGCGATCTCTTCGCCGTTGCGGTCGTACACGTACGTGCGTTGCGCGAGTGCTTCGAACTCAGGCAGTACGACCGGCACTTCCTCGTGCGCGTTTGTAATGTGCCACACCCGCGGGGCCACGGCGACGACGACGGCCGTGATCAGCAGCGCACCGGCCGCGATGACCGCGAACAGACGTGGGAGCAAGCCGGTGATATGCACAGTGGTCTCGACAGTAGTGGCCGTTTCCTGCCGATTCTGGTCAACCAACCCCTCCTCAAGCGTCACATCGGGGTCGGGGCCCGATGTGACGCTGGCAGCTACGGTCAGCTTCGTGACTTCCAGATTTCCCGTCAGGCCCTTCCGATTCGGTGTCCAGCTCTCGGTGTCCCCCGATCGCAATCACTGGGTCGAGCAGGCCAAGCAGATCGAATCGCTTGGCTACGACATCGCCACGATGCCTGACCACTTCGGCGATCAGCTCGCGCCTGTTCCGGCGCTCCAGACCATCCTTGATTCCACGACGACACTGCGGGCCAGCGCTCTCGTGTTCGACAACGACTACAAGCATCCCGTCGTGCTCGCCAAGGAGTTGGCGACGATGGACGTGCTCAGTGACGGACGAGTCGAGATCGGTCTCGGAGCGGGTTGGATGATCAGCGACTACGAGCAGGCGGGCATCCAGTACGACCGCCCTGGCGTGCGTATCGACCGCTTCGTCGAGGGCCTCCACATCATCAAGTCGGCCATGGGCGAGGGCCCGTTCTCCCACGAGGGCGAGCACTACACGATCACTGACTACAACGGTTTCCCGAAGCCGGTGCAGGGCCCACACCCGCCGGTGATCATCGGTGGCGGCGGCAAGCGAGTGCTCACCATCGCCGCGCAGCAGGCCGACATCGTCGGCGTCAACGGTTCGCTGCATGCCGGCGTCATCGGATCCGACGCCATCTCCACCATGACCGGCGAGGTCATCACCGAGAAAGTCGCACTGGTCGCCGACGTCGCCGAGGCTGCCGGACGGCTCGACCACATCGAAATGAACATCCGCACCTTCTTCGTCAGCGTCACTGATGATCGGGCCGGCCAAGTGACGGGCGTGGCGCAGATGATCGGCGTCGAGGAATCGATGATCGAAGAATCGCCGTTCGCACTGATCGGTAGTACCGATCACATGATCGAGACCATCCAGGCGCGCCGCGAGCAGTACGGGTTCAGCTACGTGATTGTCGGGCCCGACGAACTCGAGGCGTTCGCGCCAGTCGTCGCTGCTCTCGCCGGCCAGTAGTGCTCGTCGACATCTGGGGTGACGGTCCGCTCGCCAATGCAACCGTTGTCGCAGCGCGCTCACTGGGTTGGGACGTCGCCCTGGGGCCCGATGTCATCGCCGTGGCGCCGCTTGCCCCAACCGTTGCCGAGTGTGATGCGCTGATCGTTCGGCCTGTTGCCGGGAAGCGCGCCTTCGCGTGGCCGATGGTCAGCGTCACCGCCGTGCAACAGATGATCGCTCGTTGTCGCGGTATCGGTGCGTTGACGAACCTGTCGTCGCGATCAACTCGGCCGCGGTCGAGCCTGCTCGTGGCTGCACACGACCAGGTGGCGTTGCTGTTGCTGGTGGCCCAGATCAACGGGCATGGCGGACCGATCGAGGTATCGGTGCGCTCGTCTGCTGATGGCGTCGACCGACTCGTGATGCGCTTCGACGGCTTCGCAGCGACGGTCGAAGTCACGTGGGACGACGCCGCGACGCCATCGCTCGACGTCCAGATCGCTGGCGCCGACGGCGTTCTGCGGATCGAGACCGACCCGTCGACCCAACTCGAGCAGAACGGTGCAGCGGTCCCACTTCCCAAGCCCGCACCGATCGCGCCCGAATTGCAACCACTCCGCGACGCTGGCGTCATCGACATGTTGAAGACAATCGGCGCATCATTCGCCGACGACCGCCCGCTGGCCCATGCTTTCAGCTTCGAGTTCGGCCGCTCCGTTGTCGCCATCGTCGAGGCGGCCGAGACCGGGTCAATCAGGTAGCGCATCTCGACAACGGTCTCTTCGTTCACGTACGGGTCGAGGTCAGCGCCGGCGGTAGTCCGGTCTCTCCCGACCTGCAATATTCAAGACTGACGTTGGAGGGTTTGGCGTGGAAGCTCGCCGAAGTGAGAGCGGTAGTACCCCGAGAATCTGCCGAGGTTCCAGAAACCGCAGGCCATCGCGATCTCCGTGACGGAGGTGGAGATGTGATCGGCGCCGTGGGGCCCGTCCGGGGCCAAGAGCACTGTCGAGGTTGCCCTGCCCGGGGAGCCTGTCAACCAAAGTGCCGTGCGCTACAGGGCTCACGATCGAGAGGCGCTCCGAACCGGGGCACCCAGCAACGGCTCATGCGACGATGACGGCACCACCGAACGAGCATCGAGGGTTCGAGCAGGCCGAAGATCGTCCACGAATCGAACAGTCAGACCGGAACGAGCGGTGCCCCGCAACGACGGCGCCAGCCGGCTCTCCAGTTCGCGCCACCAATGGGTTCTTCTCGATCTCCGTGTGGTGCGAGTCGGCGAGTACAGCTCGTGCCGTGTCAGGCAAGGTTGCCCTCTCCTCCACCGGCTCTTGGGTGACGCGCCACACAGTTCAACGGGAGCGCGTTATGGGACGGTCTGTGGTCGCGAGAACGCCGGCTATGAGCGGGTTGAGGTGCCGTCGGACGATGTCGCTATGGGCGACTCCGACCCGGCGATAGGGGGGCACCCCTCGACGCTCAGCCGGTCGAGCATTATGAGCTCTGCCTCAGAGCGACGTGAGAGCTGTCGATCTGAGCGTGCATTGACCTGGATCCCCGTGCCGGGCGTGGCCGCGCAGCCGTACTGCCATCGACAAGACCTCTGCGCCTCGGGATCGAATCGATCCATCCCCGATCACCAAACACTGGCGGTGGCAAGTGTTGGTCAAGATCGCTCCCGCCTGTTGACACCGCGCCGATGCAGTCGTATGTCTGGCAACGATTCTCAACCAATGGCTGCTCCGCCACGCACGCTGCTCACGTCGAGCTACGGCTACCTCTGTGACCCGGATCGCCCCCCTCGAGCCGACGGAAAGACACCGCCACTGCATATCGGCTGCACTGGCTGGTGGCCACTGCCTGACGCCGACCACGACGGCTGGCGCTGCGCCTGTTCCTGTCACGAACTCAAGTACGGCTGGCCCGGATACAACGACCGGCACTAACTCTGGAGTTCCCCCCGCTGCGTGAAGCAACGAGCGTTGCCGCCCGTTCTGAGCGACGCGCATTCTGGAGCAGGTGATCGCTCGCCGAAGTGCCGATCTCGGACGGGTCGCTCGCCAGGGGCGATCGAGACTAACGGGCGGGCTTTTCGACTGTGGAACGTGCGCTCGCAGCTTCGAGGCGTTGGAACACCGGGCTAGGAGACTGCGCCACGAGCGGTTCCATTTCCACTTCACCCCCACCTATGGGTCATGGATGAACCTCGTCGAGCGATGGTTCTCGGCGCTCACCACCAAGAAACTGCAACGCTCCGCCCAAGACTCCGTGAACGCGCTCGCGAAAGACATACGCGACTGAGTCGAGGTGCCGAACGAGAACCCGAAACCGTTCGTCTGGCACAAGACCGCCGACGAAATCCTCGAACGCCTCGGCCGCTACTGCGCCGACGTCACCAACACCGAATTCGTTGACGGACCAGCCTGACGGGACACGAGGCGAGGTCGATGGATCGAGGTCCAGTTGGGGTGTCGATGAGGTCTGCAAGCGTGCGAGTTTCCGCGGGGCCGTTGTCTCGATGTCGCGATTCAGGGAGCCGATTGCGTCGACGATGCGTGTG
>CAXMZV010000425.1:0-4350 GCA_964199985.1 Candidatus Ilumatobacter isfjordensis
CTCCGTCAGGCGTGAGATCCCAGCCCGTGACGTCGGCGTAGCCGAATGCCTCGAGCACACCGAGAATCCGGTCGAAATCACGTGCCAGTGTCTGCGTCTTGCCCTGGACCCGTCCTTCGATCTCCAGGACCTCGCGTGCGACTCGGGCGGCTTGTCCCGCAGCCTCCAGCCGTTGCTTCAGGTCCGGGTCACGTGCGACGGGGTGCAGATCTGCATTGGCATCGATTCGACGCCCTCGACGATTCGAGATGTTCTGCGGCTGCGACAGGCTCGTCTTACGCAGTCGGTAGGCGAGCTCCTGGCGGAAGTCCTTGCGATTCGGAGCAAAGTTGGGTGGCATCTTGACCGAACCGAGTGCCGCCGGAACTGCATCGAAGTCTTCTGCCGTGGCCTGCAGCGAGTCGCCACCCTTGTTGACAACACGCAGGCGAGCACCATCCTTGCGACTTGCACTGGTCATCACGACGACGAGGCCACGGTGCTTGCCCTTCATGAGGTGAATGACCGTCCCCGGCGCCAGCCGGCGCAAGGCTGCTTCGATCTCTTCGACACGTTCGTCACGACCGAATCGGCGGGCTTCCCGCTCGGCGTTGCGCAACGTGCGGTATTCCTCGATGTCACCCAACGGACTCTGCGCCTCCGCTCGGAGCTCGGCCAGAGCCTGTCGTCGACGTTCGAGCCGCGCCTGCAACTTCACGATGTCTCGGTCGGCCTGATACTGAGCGAATGAGAGGTTGAGGAGATCGTGCGCTCGTTCGCTCTCGTACGTGCGAATCAGGTTGGCCGCCATGTTGTAGGTCGGCCGGAACGCTGATCGAAGGTGGAACTGGGAGCTGCCTGCGAGCTTGGCGACTTCGTCGAATCGCACCCACGGCGACCAGAGCACCACCGCGCTGCCGCGGTCGTCGATGCCCCGGCGCCCGGCCCGGCCCGTGAGCTGGGTGTACTCCCCCGGCGTGAGCTGTTCGTGGTGTTCCCCAGTGAACTTGGTGAGCTTCTCGATGACGACGGTGCGTGCCGGCATGTTGATGCCGACCGCAAGTGTTTCGGTGGCGAAAACCGCCTTGACGAGACCTTCGATGAAGCAGGCCTCGACGACTTCCTTCATCGGCGGAACCATCCCGGCGTGGTGCGCTGCCACTCCCGCTTCGAGCTGTCGAACGAACTGGTCGTAGCCCAACACCGCGAGGTCGGCCGGATCGAGGCCCCCGAGTCGTTTGTCGATGATGATGCGGATCGCGGCTTGCTCGGCCTCGGTCGTCAGCCGTACTCCCGCGTCGACGCATGACTTGGCCGCTTCGTCGCACTGGTTGCGGCTGAAGATGAAGAAGATCGCCGGCAGCATCTGGCGGCCATCGAGCAATTCGAGCGTCTCAACGCGTCCCGGTGGGACCAACTTGCGGCGGTGTGCGCCTTTTGCGTTGCCCGTGCGATTCGCTTCCCTACGGCTCTGTCCGGCACGCGCCCGCGGTGCATGCCGGATCGCCGACTCGTCAAGCCGGACCGCATCCCTGTTCACCGCTCCCCCAACGAATGTCGGGAGCATGTGCAGCCGGTCCTCGGTCCGATCCTTCGCGAGATATTGATTTGCCAGTTCGACCGGGCGACGCGACTCGGTGACCGCTTCAGTCGGGCCACGGACGGTGCTGATCCACTCGGCGAGCTCAGCAACGTTGCTGACGGTCGCGGAGAGACACACCAGTCGCACGTGATGCGGCAGGTGGATCATCACCTCCTCCCAGACCGGCCCCCGAAACGTGTCCTGGAGGAAGTGCACTTCGTCCAGCACGACGAGACCGAGATCGTCGAGCGTGCGGGATCGTCCGTAGATCATGTTCCGCAGCACTTCGGTCGTCATGACGACAATGGGTGCATCACCGTTGATCGAGTTGTCACCGGTCAGGAGACCGACGGCGTCCTCACCGTGGACGGCGATGAGGTCTCGATATTTCTGGTTCGAGAGGGCCTTGACCGGAGCTGTATAGAAGGCGCGCTTGCCGTCGCGGATCGTTGCGTCAATGCCGTACTCGGCGACGACGGTCTTGCCGCTGCCGGTCGGAGCAGCGACAACTACATGCTTGCCATCGTCGAGGGCGTCGAATGCCTCGCGCTGAAACCGGTCGATCGGGAACGCGTAGCGAGACGTCAGTTCATCTCGATCGGAGCGCATTGTGTGAACGTCAGGCGGCTTCGGGACGTTTGCGGACGACCAGCCAGCCAATGAGGATCGCGACGAAATAGAGGAACAGCAACGGCAACGCCAGCATCATCAACGTGACGGGGTCGCCTGATGGTGTGATGACCGCGGCGAGCACGAAAACGCCGATGGTCGCGTACCGCCAACTCTTCAGCAACATCTTCGGGCTGACCACGTTGACCAACTGGAGGAACACGATGAGAACCGGCAGCAGAAATCCGACACCGAAAGCGAAGATCATCAGCCCGATCAGGCTCACGTAGCTGTCGACCGTGAAGAGTTCTCCGACGTCGTCGCCGGCCCAACTGATGAGGAAGTCGAGCGCTCGACCGACCGTGATGTAGGCGAGGGTGCCACCGGCGATAAACAGCACGACCGACGACAGGACGAACGGGATCGCGTACTTCTTTTCTTTGGCGTGCAATGCAGGCACCACGAATCGCCAGATCTGCCAGAGAATGACCGGCAACGCCGCAATGATGCCGCCGTACATGCCGACCCGGATGCGGGTGGACAATCCTTCGGTGGGCGAGGTGATGAACAGGTTCGGGTCACAGAAGTCCGGCGGCTTGCTGGTACACAGGTCGACGTAGGGCTGCTTGAGGAAGTCGAGCACCTGGTTGTAAAAGGCGATGATGACGACCATGCCGATGAGCACTGCCAGTGCAGCGCGAATGATCCGCGTTCGGAGCTCACCGAGGTGTTCGGTGAGGGTCTGGGTGTCTTCGACGGGCTCGGCCACCTGTTCGTCCGTGGTCACGTCGTCTCCGGCGGCGGTGCGTCGACGGGTTCATCGGTTGCTGTCGGCGGAGCGAAGGACTTTGGCGGTCCCGCAGGTGGCGCAGTGAGGGGCGGCGGCGATGCGTTCACCGGATCAGGCTTGGGCTGGCCGTACTTGACTTGTTGCACTGGCCCACGGGCCATCGATGCGGCGATTTGGTTGATCGGCTTGCCGTTGACCGGTTTGATTTCGGCTGCAGCAACCGGGTCAGTGACCGCCAGCGCCTCGTCGCTCACCAGCACGTCAGGAGTAGCTGCGAGCATTGCAGCGTCAGCCTCGGACCGGAGGCGTGCTTCGTTCTCCGCATCCTCGGCCAGACGCGCCGGATCTGCGGCGTTCTTCACCAGGTCGGCGGTCTCGCGCATCTCGCGCATCGGCTCGTCGAGGGCGGACTTCAGTTCGCTCTGGAACCCGTTGCCCATCTTCTTCAACTCGCCGTAGGTCTGACTGAACTTCCGGATGGCATCGGGCAACTTTTCGGGACCGAGCACGACGAGGGCGAGCAGCAGAATGACGATGATCTCGCTGCCCTGGAGATTGAACACGTGATCGAGTCTACGGGGCTGCCATCATCTGGGCAGTGCAGCAACGTCTCCCCTCCCGTCTCGACCCTCCGATCACGTTCGCACATCGCGGCGCTCGTGCCCATGCCCCCGAGAACACGATCGAGGCCTTTGCGCTGGCATTGAAGCTCGGTGCCTCTGGCCTCGAGAGCGATGTGTGGCTCACCTCCGACGGCATTGCGGTGCTCGATCACGATGGGGTGGTGAAGCGCGGCATTCGTCGCCGCCCGATCAGCGAGGTCGAGCGAGCGGACCTTCCCGAGCACATTCCCACGCTCGCTGAGCTGCTCGACACCTGCGGCATCGACTACGAACTGTCGCTCGACGTCAAGGATCCCGAGGCAGCCGAAGCGATCGTCGATGTGGTCCGAGCTCATGATCCCGCCATGTTGAGCCGCACCTGGCTGTGCGACCCCGACTTCGATCGGTGCCTCCGCTCCCGCCCGCTCTTGCCCGACGTTCGCATCCTCAACTCAACCCGACTGGATCGGCTGCGCGAAGGTCCCGAGCGCCGAGCGGCCTCGCTTGCGCATCACGGCATCGACGGCATCAACCTGCATCGGACCGACTGGAACGGCGGACTCGCAGCACTCTTCCACCGCTTCGGGCTACTCGCGTTCGGCTGGGACATGCAGTACGACTATCAGCTCCAGACGGCATTCCGCATGGGCCTCGACGCCGTGTTCAGCGACCACACCGACATCATGATCGACGTCTTCCGCCAAGAAGTCGGCGGGCAGCTGCCCTGAGCCAGAATGACAGGCACCTCCGACTCCGCCCTCCGAGCGAGAGCGAGTCGGGCGTCGTCA
>CAXMZV010000426.1:0-4350 GCA_964199985.1 Candidatus Ilumatobacter isfjordensis
TAGTCCACGGCGTCGCGCACGGTCTTGAGGTCTTAGAGGTCCTCGTCTTCGATGCGGAAGTCCTCGACACGATCGCTCAGCGCTTCTTCGAGTGCCTCGACCAGTTCGATCAATGCGAGCGAGTCGGCTTCCAAATCGTCGGCGAACGACTGGCCTTCGCTGATCGTGTCAGGTTCGATCTCGAGAATGTCAGACAGTGCATCGCGCACGATCTTGAGGACTTCGTCACGCTTGATTTCGGCGGCCATGTCGGCGAGCCTAACCGTAAGACCTCAGCGGCTGGTCGACGGTTCAGCTCGCCGGTGCGGCAGCAGCGATGACATCACGGATCTCGGACACCATGTCGTGTTTGACGAGATCACGCGCCACGTTGATGCCGTTTTCGATCGCCCGAGCGCTGGAGGATCCGTGGGCGATAATGCACACGCCGTCGACCCCGAGCAGCACGGCGCCGCCGTAGGTGTCGGGGTTGAGCGTCTCGTACAGCGGGAGCAGTGCCGGCATCAGCGCATCGGCGTGCTCTTTGTATTCCGGCTGGGCGAACGCTTCGAGGAGCGCACCGATGACGGTTTTCATGCCACCTTCGAGTGTCTTGAGAACGATGTTGCCTGTGAAGCCGTCGGTGACGCACACGTCGACGGCGTCGCTCATCACGTCTCGACCTTCGACGTTGCCGATGAAGTTCAGACCGGGCGCAGCGGCGAGCAGCGGATGAGTCTCCTTGCGGAGATTGTCGCCCTTGCCCGGTTCTTCACCGATCGACAGCAAGCCGACGCGCGGGTTCTCAATGCCGAATCGGCGCCGGGCGTACACCGCGCCCATGAGAGCGAACTGGACGAGCCATTCGGGCTGTACTTCGGCGTTGGCGCCCGCGTCGAGGAGCACCGTTGGTGTGGTGCCAGGAACCGGGATCGGTGTCGCGACTGCCGGACGCTTGACGCCAGAGATCCGACCCATGCGGAGCAGCGCTGCGGCCATGGTGGCGCCGGTGTTGCCCGCTGAGATCATGGCGCTCGCTTTGCCGTCACGGACGGCTTCGGCAGCGCGGACGAGGGTGGAGTCCTTCTTGCGGCGTACGCCCTGCGCCGCGTCGTCGAGCATGCCGATCACCTCGGATGCGTGGATCAACCCGAGGGTGGAACCACCTGACGTGAGTCCCTCCAGCCCTTCGGGGCCGACGAGAACGACAGGTGTGCCCGATGCAGCGGCGGCGTGTGCGCCGTCGAGATTGGGTTGCGGCGCGACATCTCCGCCCATGGCGTCAACGGCGACGGGAAGCATGTGTGCGGTCGACTCAGACGTCGACGACGACGCGGTCCTTGTACCAACCGCAGCTGCCGCACACCGTGTGCGGCGTCTTGGCGTTGCCGCAGCGGGGGCAGATGCTCCGCGGCGGGGCCTGCAGCTTCCAGGCGCTGGCGCGACGGCTGCGAGTCTTCGACTTCGATGTCTTCTTCTTGGGAACGGCCATCGTTCGCTCTTTCGTTACTGAATCGACCACTCTGGTCGACGGGAGATCGTCTTCAGCCGTACAGTTCTGACCGCACAGCGACGTGCAACGTTATCGCCGCCTGAGGGAGATCAATACTCGACGTGCGAATCGCTCATCGCTGAAGTCCCAGTCCGCTTTCAACTCCCGATCAAGCAGACGGCGAAACGGACAGCCGCTCAGGAATCGTCGAGCACCAGGCCGTCGAGCGCCGACCACCGGTGATCTGTCACCGTGGTGTCGCACTCGCACGACGCCGCGTTCCAGTTGATCCCGCACACGGGGCAGAGGCCAGCGCAGTCTTCCGTGCAGACCTGTTCGGCATCGAGTTCGATCAGTGCGAGCTCGCGGACCATCGACGTGAGGTCGAGTTGCCCGTTCTCGATCGGGTAGGCGTCCTCGTCGGTCAGTTCAATCTGATACAGCTCGTCAACATCGACGGCAGTGACGCCGGCGATGGCTTTCAGACAGCGTCTGCACCCCGAAGTCCACGGCGCTCGGACCGCGCCCTTGACGACGATGCCGTCGTTCATCGATTCGAGAACGAGCGCAACACCGATGTCGCCGTCGAGCCGCTCGTGCGTAACCCCCAACGGCTCAGCCGGAATGGTCGCGTCCACAGCGCGCTCCGTGCCGGGCTGCCGCAACAGCTCAATCGCGTTGACCCGCAAAGGCCGCAACTCATCCAACATGAGGGAGAGGTTATCGCCGCAGCAAAGTCAGATCGCCCGTGCGTCACATCGGGGTCGGGGCCCGATGTGACGCAAGGACGCCCCATCAATCAAGAATCCGCGCCGCTCAGTCGGGATCAGGTTCGTCGAGGTCAAGGAAGGCGACGACGAAGTTGAGCTTGCTCAATGAGGAGTTCGCCTGACGCAGAGATCGGCGAAGCTGATCCGACTGAGTCAGATGTCTTGGTCGAAGAAGGCGGAGTTGTCTTCGATGGACGGGAGCTGACCGGTGTTCGACGTCGGATCTTGCTCGGCGCCGCCGATCGACAGGCGTTGGCGCCCGGCATTCACGGTCTTCTGCAGCTTGTCGAGCAGGATTTCGAAGCTGCCGAGGCGCTGGTCGAGGAAGTCTTCGGTCTCGTGCTTGAGGCGACGCGAGTCGGCGTCGGCGGTTTCCATCACGGTGCGGGCCCGCTGCTCGGCTGCACGCACGACTTCGGTGCGCTGCACCATTCGCTCGGCACGCACGCGTGCGGCCTCGAGCAGTTCGTCAGCCTCGCGGCGCGTCTTGGCGACGAAATCTTGGCGTTCCTTCAGCATCCAGCGCGCCTGGCGGAGTTCGTCGGGCAGCCGGTGCAGCGACTCTTCGAGGAGTTCGATGATCTCGTCGCGGTCGATGCGCGGCGAGGACGACAGCGGCATGGTCGGCGCGGTGGAGACAATGTCGATGGCGCGACGCAGCAGCGTCTCCGCGTCGCCGACGTAGCCGACCTGGGCGTCCTGGTCGGGGTACTCGTCGTCGATCTCGTCGTAGTCGTCGTATTGGTCGTCGTTGCTCATGTCAGTGCTGGTCATTTCTCGTCATCGGCAAAGACGGTGCGGAGTGCCTCGGCGACGTTCGCCGGCACCAAATGCCCGATTTCCTCACCGTACTTCGCGATCTCCCTCACAAAGCGGCTACTGATGTAACCGAGTTCCGAAGCGCACGGCAAATAGACGGTGCGGATGCCGGTGACGGCGTAGTTGTTTTGGGCCATCTGCTGCTCGATCTCGAAGTCCTCGCTGTTGCGGAGACCCTTCACGATGAAGTCGGCCTCGGTGCGCTGAGCTGCCTGGACGGCAAGGCCAGTCTGCGCGACCACCGTGACACCGCCGAGGTGAGCAAGCGCTTCCTGGGCTAGCTCGATCCGTTGGCCCACGGGGAACAGACCTGAAGCCTTTGCGTGGTTGTACATCACCGTCACGACCACGTCACCGAACAGCTCGTGGGCCTGCGCGATGACATCGATGTGCCCGAGATGCACCGGGTCGAATGACCCGGGATACATCACTCGCTGGGCATTCGCGCCGGAAGTGCTCACCTGGGAGACACTACTGCGGAGGGTTGAGGTCCGAACGTTCAAGGAACGTCACGACGGTGCGGCCGTACTTCTTCTCCCGCGTGATCTCCCACCCGGCCGGACAGGTGATCGAGCGACCCGACTCGGCGACCAGCAGGTCAGCTCGAACGAGTCCGAGCAGTCGCTCCCACGCATCGAAGTCGTAGGGCGGGTCGGCGAACACGATGTCGCAGTCCAGCGACGAGGCCACGGCCATCGCGTCCGAGGCGATCACTTTGGAGCGGTCGCCGAGGTCGAGCGCTTCGAGGTTGTCTTCAAGGGCGTACCGCGCGTTTCGATCCCGCTCGACGAATACGCAGCGCTCCGCGCCGCGGGACAGGGCTTCGATGCCAACGGCGCCACTCCCCGCGAAGAGGTCCGCCACGAGGGCGCCGTCCAGGATTCCGGAGCTGCCGAGCGAATTGAAGATCGCTTCCCGAACCCTGTCGGTCGTCGGCCGCGTGTTCGTCCCCTCAGGCGCCACGATTTTTCGTCCACCCAGTTCTCCCGCCACCACTCGCATCCCGTCAGGCTAGGTCCAGCCACGCTCCCGTTCGCGCGCCCGTGCCCCCACGACGTTCCAGTGAGTCTCGAGCGGGAGGCATCCGACGGAATTTCACCGCAACGCGGATGTGTGGGTGGGCGTGAGTCCGGCAGACTGGGGAGATGATCACGCCGGACGCTCAGATCACGTGCATCGACTGTGGCGGCCGCTGTCACCTGTTGTCGATGCCGCGCGAAGACGGCGTGTGGCTCCCGGGTGACTGGGTCGCGTATCGCTGCGAAGACTGCCTCGATCGATGGGACTTGC
>CAXMZV010000427.1:0-4346 GCA_964199985.1 Candidatus Ilumatobacter isfjordensis
TTTTGGTGTTCATGCTTGAGTTGTCTCGTTCCTGTGAATGGGGCCCGACAATTTCGGGCCTCCGGGTCGCCGGACGGGCGACCGTGCGAGGGATTCGACGTCGCGTCGGGCACCGGCCGTGTTCGCACCAGGTGACCCGAAGTCGAGTCGAGACTTCGTACTTGGCCATCGTAGGCTCCTCGACCATGGTGCGAGCGGTTCTCTGGGATTTTGGCGGCGTGATTCTTACGAGTCCGTTCGATGCGTTCAACGACTACGAGGCGGCGCACGGCCTGCCGACGGACTTCATTCGGTCGGTGAACACGCACAATCCGGACGCGAACGCGTGGGCGTTGCTCGAGCGCAGCGACGTGGGCCCAGCCGAGTTCGACACGCTGTTTGCCACCGAGTCGGAGGGCCTTGGCCATCACATCCCCGGGGCCGACATCCTCGCCCTCCTGTCAGGATCGGTGCGGCCCGAGATGGAATCGGCCCTCGACGCAGTCATCGCCGCTGGTTACATCACCGCGTGCCTCACCAACAATGTGGTCTCCGACGACACTGGCGCCACGAAGCGCCCGGACGTTGCACAGGTGATGGCCAAGTTCGATCATGTGGTCGAGTCGAGCAAGGTCGGTGTCCGCAAGCCCGAACCGCGGTTCTATGAAATCGCGTGTGAGCTCGCAGGCGTCGAGCCGACCGAGTGTGTCTTCCTCGACGACCTCGGCATCAACCTCAAGCCCGCCCGGGCAATGGGCATGCAGACCATCAAGGTCGGCAAGCCTGAAGCGGCCATCGCCGAGCTGACGACGATCCTCGGAATTCCTCTGAAAAACTGATCCCGTCAGTCTTCGGAGGGGGCGAACATTTCGTCCATGAGCTGAGCGAGTTCTTGGTCGTGGATGGCCTTGCTGCCGGTGGCGGGGCTGCCGGAGGCACCACGAGCCACGTGGCGCAGGTCGTACCCCTGGTCCTTGACTCGCCAGGTGTTGTGCTCGATGAAGTTCCAGGCACCCATGTTCTCGGGCTCTTCTTGGAGCCAACGCAATTCCTTCGCGTTGGGGTACTTCTTCAAAATGTCGAGCATTTGCTCGGTCGGCAGCGGGTAGAGCTGCTCGATGCGGACAACGGCCACTGGCTCGTTGCGCTTGTCACGCTCGGCAATGGCGTCCCATGCCACCTTGCCCGAGCAGAACACGATGCGCTGCACCGCGTTGGCATCGAGATCGCCCGGATCGTCGAGGACCTCTTGGAACGAACCGGTGGTGAGCTCGTCGATGTGTGAGCGCGTCTGCTTCATGCGCAAACCCGACTTCGGTGAGAACACGATGAGTGGGGTGTGCCGTTCGGAGTGGACCTGACGACGCAGGAGGTGGAAGAAGTTGGCAGCGGTCGTGGTGTTGACCACCTGCATGTTGTCTTCCGCTGCGAGCGTGAGGAAGCGTTCGATGCGCGCCGAGCTGTGCTCGGGACCCTGGCCTTCGTAGCCGTGCGGCAGCAGGAGGACGACACCGTTCTGCTGGTTCCACTTGTCTTCGGCGGCAACGATGTACTGGTCGATGATGATCTGGGCGCCGTTGATGAAGTCACCGAACTGCGCTTCCCACACCACGAGTGCCTCGCGGTTGGCGTGGCTGTAGCCGTACTCGTAACCCAACGCGGCGTACTCCGAGAGCAGCGAGTCGAAGACCCAGAACTTGGCGTCGGCGCCATCGAGGTTGTCGAGCGGAATCCAGGCGTCGCCAGTCTCGAAGTCGATGAGAGCCGCATGGCGGTGGCTGAATGTGCCGCGTCGCGAGTCTTCGCCGGTGAGTCGCACCGGTTGCCCTTCCTGGACGAGCGAGCCGTAGGCCATCGCCTCGCCAAGCGCCCAGTCGACCTCGCCGTCTGCATACATCTTGGCGCGTGCATCGAACTGCCTCGCCAGCTTCGGGTGAACCGTGAACCCCTCGGGATAGTCGGTGAGCTTGGCGAAAATCTCGTCCAACTTCGACCGATCAACCCCGGTCGGGATGTGCGGCAGCACGCCGACGGGCTGCGGCGGACGGGCTGCCTTGATGTGGCCGGGGTCCTGCGAACGTGTCTCATCGAGGGCCGTCTGGAGCTTGCCGTGGAAGTCGCTGAGCGCTTGCTCGGCCTCGTCGATGGTGATGTCGCCGCGTCCAACCAGTGTCTCGACGTAGAGCTTGCGGACGCTGCGCCGATCGCTGATGGCCTTGTACATGAGCGGTTGCGTGTAGCTCGGATCGTCGCCCTCGTTGTGGCCGTGGCGGCGATAGCAGACCATGTCGATGACGACGTCTTTGTGGAACTGCTGGCGGTACTCCCACGCGAGTCGCGCCACCTTGACGCAGGCCTCGGGATCGTCACCGTTGACGTGGAAGATCGGCGCTTGGACGGTCTTCGCGACGTCGGAGCAGTAGATCGACGATCGAGCGAACTGCGGTGCGGTGGTGAAGCCGATCTGGTTGTTGATGATGAGGTGGATCGTGCCGCCGATCCGGTAACCGCCGATATCGCTCATCGCCAGACACTCGGCGACGACACCCTGGCCAGCGAAGGCCGCATCGCCGTGGATCAGCAACGGCAGTACGGGATACGAGCCCGGCGGGTCGATCTGGTCCTGCTTGGCGCGAACCATGCCCATGACGATCGGGTCGACGGTCTCGAGATGGCTCGGGTTGGCCGCCAGTTCGATCTTGATGTCGGCACCCGACGGGCTGACGTAGTTGCCCTTGATGCCGAGGTGGTACTTGACGTCGCCGGACCCTTGCACCGAAGACGGGTCGAGGTGTCCCTCGAATTCGGAGAAGATGGCCTCGTAGCCCTTGCCCATGATGTTGGACAGCACGTTGAGTCGTCCACGGTGAGCCATGCCCATCACGGCCGAATCGAGCCCGTCGTCGGCAGCGTGGCTGAGGATCTCGTCGAGGATCGGAATGGCCGACTCGGCACCTTCGATGCCGAACCGCTTGGTGCCGACGTACTTCGTGGCGAGGAACTTCTCGAACGACTCGGCAGCGTTCAAACGTTCGAGAATGCGGTACTTCTCGTCCTTGGTCGGCTGCTCGTAGCCGTTCTCGACGCGCTCCTGGACCCACTGCTGCTCGTCCGTGCTCTGAATGTGCATGTACTCGACACCGATGGTGCGGCAGTACGCATCGCGCAGCACCCCGAGCAGATCGCCGAGGCGCATCTTGTCGACCCCACCGACGCCGTCGGTGAGGAACTCTCGGTCGAGGTCCCAGATGGTGAGCCCGTAGGTGGCTGGATCGAGCTCGCGCGGCATGTGCGGCTCTTTCCACCGCAGCGGATCGAGGTCCGCAATCCGATGGCCACGCACACGGTGGACGCGGATCAGCTTCGCCACCGCCATCTGCTTGGCGAGCATCGACTCTTCGAGATTCATCGCACTGGTGTCGGGCCGCCACTTCACGGCCTCGTACGGCATGTCGAGCGACACGAAGATGTCGTCGTAGAAGTTGTGATCGCCGAGCAGCAGCTCATGGACACGTTTGAGGAACAAGCCAGACTCGGCGCCCTGGATGATGCGATGGTCGTAGGTGCTGGTGACCGTGACGACCTTGCTGACGCCGAGTGAGGAGAGGTTGCGCGTGTCAGCGCCTTCGAACTCGGCCGGGTAGTCGATGGAGCCGACGCCGACGATGACGCCCTGGCCCGGCATGAGCCGCGGCACGGACTGCACGGTGCCGATGCCGCCCGGGTTGGTGAGGCTGATGTTCGCGCCCTGGAAGTCATCGACGGTGAGCTTGTTCGACTTGACCTTGCGGATGACTTCCTCGTAGGCCGCGAGGAACCCGTTGAAGTCGAGCATGTCGCAGTCGCGAAGAACGGGGACCAGCAGCGTGCGGCTGCCGTCCTTCTTCTGGACGTCGACGGCGAGGCTCATGTTGACGTGGTCGTTCTCGATCAGGCGCGGCTTACCGTCGTCACCCACTGCGTAGGCGTTCTTCATGGCGGGCACGGCGTCGGCGATGGCACGCACGATCGCCCAGCCGATGAGGTGCGTGAAGCTGATCTTTGTCTGACCGGAACGAGCCCGGAAGCCATTGATGACCTTGCGGTTGACTTCGAGCAGCTTGGCCGGCACGTTGCGGAAGCTCGTGGCGGTCGGAACCGTGAGGCTTGCCTCCATGTTGCGAGCGATGGCCGCACCGGCGCCGCGGATTGGCTTTCCAGGTTCCTCGACGGGCTCGCTGGCGGCCGCGCCCGTCGATGTCGGAGCAGGCGCGGGTGCGGGCGTCGCAGCGGCAGCTGGCGCCGGCAACGTCTCTGCGGCGACACCGTGGACCTCAGCATTTGCCTTGACCTGGGGTGATGCTGCTGCTGCGGCGGCCACGCTCGGG
>CAXMZV010000428.1:0-4339 GCA_964199985.1 Candidatus Ilumatobacter isfjordensis
CCCTCGTGCAGATGTCGCTCGCGTCGCTGCGGCGGCGCAGCAGCTCAGCCATCGATGCGGTGCCGATTCTGATCGACCTGCTTGACCTGCTGTGGCGGGCAGGTCACCGCTCGCATCTCTGGGCGACGCTTCGACTGTGCGGCCTCGTGCTCGGCGACCTCGGGGAGGACGCGCTGGCAGTCCAGATCCGCAGTTGGGTCAGCAGTGCACAGTTGGCGATGCCACCGCTGCCGGTCGACGCCGCGGCGATCGAGGTGCAGATCCAACAACTCGTCGACGAACACGGTGAGGCCTGGGTCGACCGTCAATCAGCGCTCGCCGCGTCATGGACCATCGAGTCCGCCGTTGCGACCGTGCGCAGCGCACTGCAGCAACAGCTCGCCTGAACTCGGTGCGAACCGTCAGACGGGGAAGAGGCCGTCGATCTCAGCGTCAGTCAAACTGCTGACGGCCACGGCTCTGCCATCGATCAACAATTCAGCGCGCTTGATGCCCTGCGCTGCGTTGATGCCATCGCGCATCTGGCGAACCGTGGCGCGCAGACTCGACGCGACCGACGACGTGGCCTCAAGGACCTTGGTGAATCCCATGCTTTCGAATCCGTCGTCCTCGGGGACGAACGCATGGACCTCGACGTCGGCGATCCCCACCTCTTCCAATCGAAGATCCTCGATCTCGCCGTACGACTCGATCGTCAACCGCAGCGACACGGGTATTCGCATCTCGACAGCGAGATGTCCACCCTGTCGGTATGGCGGTACCTCCTGGTACTCCTTTTCCCACCAGTTGAGCCACCCGTTACCGACTGCGTCGATGATGTGCGTTGCCACTCGTCTGTACGCCGCGTTGCCGCGCCACGACCGTCCGGCTTCGTTCATGCGCTGAAATGCTCGCTCGGGTCGACCCGGAGACTGGAGTCCGAGCACGTTGGCGATGTCGTCGTTGAGTGCGGCGTACATCATGGCGAGGGGAAGCCGCCTGATCGGCTTGGGGAACCACTCGTCGATGAGATCCAGTAGACCGCGCATCAGCCGTCGACCGGCGATCGTCACACCGAGCTGTCGGAACAACATGATGCGCGCTGTGTACTGCGCTTCTTCGAGCGTGAGTGCTCTCGTCGGGTCGGCAGGGCTGCGCAGTAGGTGGTCCTCGACACCGAGCATGGAACCGACGACCAACCATGCGTGGAAATAGGCACGAGCGTGCTCCTCGCTCAATGGCACGCCGAAGCGATCCATCACGTGGATGGTCGCCACCGACCAGTCGATCGTCGCGGCCAGCAGACTCTCCTGATTGACCGGTCGACCCATTTCGGGGTCCCAGACCCGGCCGCCGAGGTCCGGCGGCCGATCCACGATGTGGATGCTGTCGGATTCGATCGTGCTGCGAACAGCGGCATGAAAGAGTCGGACGCCGCGGATCGATGCGTACCCCTCTGAGTCCTGCTCCCAGAAGGGGGTCGTGAAGACGTCTTCGACGAATTTCGCCGACTCCCAGAAGCGTCGTGTGGTGTCGCCGCTCAACGTGGAGATGAGGCCGAGTACCTGGCAGTCCTTGCAGGCATAGCTCAGTGGCATCGAGCCGTAGAACAGGCCGATGTGTGCAGCCGTGCGGAAATCGGCGTAGAACTCCTGGGCGCGCTTGATCTCGTCGAGATCCGCCCATTCGGGGAGCGTCGGTGGGGCGTTGAGGAACTGCGACAGGGGACCATTCCCGACGGTGCCGGGCATCCCGATTGCCTGAAGGACGTCGACGTAGTAGCGCTCGTTGGTCGGCCGACTGCTGCCGGCATAGAACGCGGCCACTGCCGCATCTGCCTCACGATCACCCAGACTGCGCGCGGCCTCGAGCGTGGAGCGCAACGCGAGGTCGACCTCGTCGGACCAGGGTTGTTCGAGCTCCTGGGTCAGGTCCGCGAAGAGCAGCGGCCCCTCGAAGCCGGTGTTGCCGTCGCGCCGATCGATCTCGCGAGCGAGTTCGGTGATCTCGCGCTGCTGCTCGACGGGATACGGATTCACGCCAACGAGACCGGCGCGCTGGCGCGAGCGGAACAACGTTGCGATGAACGCCATCCGATCATCGATGTCGCTCCAGCGCTCGGCGCCGTCGCCGCCTGCCGCTGCACCGTCGATGAGGTCGAAGAGTTCGGCAACGTCGTCGTCGAGCACGTCGAGTGGGC
Source organism: Candidatus Ilumatobacter isfjordensis (assembly GCA_964199985.1). Classification (GTDB taxonomy): domain Bacteria; phylum Actinomycetota; class Acidimicrobiia; order Acidimicrobiales; family Ilumatobacteraceae; genus Ilumatobacter_A; species Ilumatobacter_A isfjordensis. Next base: position 2,180 of record CAXMZV010000428.1, read on the forward strand.
TCGGGAACAACTGTCCGCCGGAGGTCTCGTGCGGGGGGACCGCCGTGCCGACGCTGATCTCCACGCCGTTCATCTGGACAAAGAACACACGCTTGGTGAGCATTCCCGCCCACATCCGTTCGACGAGGGCGATGCCGCGGTTCTTGGTGGTGCCGTCGTCGAACCGCCTCGTCAGCTTGCGAATCGGGTCGAGCCCCGACAGGTCGAGCCACCCCTGGAGACGACGCTGCTCGTGGTCGCCGATGCGCAGGTTCCCCAGCAGGATCAGTTGGGCGCGCCGGGCCGGATCGGTCGTGTGGAGTGCCTCGAGGTAGGCGCGGAAGCCGTCGCGCAGTTGTTCGCGGGCGCCGTCTGGCCAGACGCGACCCGGGGGCAGCGGGAGTGCCATGACTCGCTTGCCGAAGCGCTCGAACTCGTCCCAGTCGGCGTTGGTTCGTTCACCGTGGCCGAACGTGTCGAGGAAGTCGGTCCAGGCGAGGCCGATCTCGTAGAACACGCCGCGGTTGCCGGCAGCGAGGCTCCGGTTCATCACGCCTGTCTCGTCGGCCACTTCGGTGGCGGCGCTGGCCACTAGCCGGTCACGCAGCGACGTCGGCATCGGGAGTCGCGCGAGCATCAGCTTTGATCTGCTCGCCGGGCCGGAGCGGATCGTGGCCCCGACCGTGAGCGATGGCCACACCGCGAGCGCACACCAGTTGGCATCGTCGTGGCCGAGCACCTCGGCCATGGCATCCGACAGGTCGACGTACGCGAGCGTCACCAGGTGGTTGCGTAACGTGTCTGACATCGGCGAGTACGCAATGGCCTCGACACGCGCCCGCGTGACTTCTCCAGACGACAGCGGTCCGGAGCCGATCGATGCGCTGGCCGGTGCGGGTTCGACGGTTTTTGTCATGCGTTGTACTCCTTGGTGATGCGTTGCCATGACCGGTGCTCGCCGAGCAGCAGCCACTCGACCTCGGCAACGTCTGACGTGTGCCCGGCTTCGTCGTCGAGGTCGCGCTTGACGTTGCGCAAGCGCTTGACAGTCTCGACGTAGTTCTCCGCGAGTCGCTCGCCGGCGACGACGCCGTCCGCTGATGCCGCGAGGCTGACGAGCCCGGCACTGGCGGCCACGACGACGCCCAGCCAGGTGACGATGCCGCGGGTCCCGTCCGTGTCATCTGCGATCCCGAAAGCGGCGATCGCAAAACCGGCGACGGCTGCAGTGGCGAGGAGGCCCACCTGGACCCATCCGAGTTGGCGCGAGCGATCGCCCACACGTTTGCTTGTCTTCTCCATCCATTTGATCTGCGAAGCCAGCCGGGAAGTGAGATACACCTGCCACGCCGCGCCGCTCACCGGTTGATCTTCGGGGACCTCGGGCCGCCCTCGGTCCTCCCTCGCCCGAACGAACTCGGGCGAGATGATGTCATCGATCGCGGCACGAAGGACGCGGCGGCGCTCAAGCGAATCGAGATTGGTTGACGACGTGAGCGACGTGAAGTAGAGGGATCGGAGCTCTTCGGCGATGCGGCGGCGGTTGAGCCACCTGTTGAGATCCTGGTTGCGTCCATGATACGCGAACGTTGCGGTCAGCCCGGCGAGCACGCCGGCGCTGGCGCCCCACCACCATTGGTCCTGCGCCAAGCCGATGATCGCGAGCGTCGCGACGAGGGCGCTTCCACAGATCTCGGCGAGCCGGTTGCGCTTGATCGTCTGCTGGGTTCTGATTGCGTCACGGTCAGCGTCGTGAAACGCGGGCGTCACCGTCCGTTCGAGGTCGGCGATCACCTCGCGTAGTTCCGGGTACTTGAGAAGCACTTGTGCTCGCTCTGCCGGAGATCCCAGTGGTGAGTTGAGCTCGTCTTCGATGGCGGCGTCGCTCATGAGCCGCCACCCTCATGGTCGAGGCCGTTGGTGGCAAGCCGATCAGTGACTGCGACGAGTGCGGTGCCCTGGTTGCCCGCATACCGGCCGGTCTTGTGTCGCAGTGCGAGGAGGTTCGCCGAGCCGTAGTGGTGCACGCCGATCAACTGCCACGCCTGGTCGAACACTGGGCTGCCTGAGCTGCCGCCCTTGGTCGGTGCTCGGTAGTGGAGGCGGACTCCATCGGTGTCGAGCAGGTCGTTGCCGCGGATCGACATCTGGAGACCGCCGCCACCCGGATGACCCACCACG
>CAXMZV010000429.1:0-4314 GCA_964199985.1 Candidatus Ilumatobacter isfjordensis
GATGTCGTTCGTGAGCGCAATGTCGAGTGCTTCGTCCATGTGGGCGAGGTACCCGTCGACGTCGCCGGTGCTGTACGCGATGAGCGCACGGTTGTACGCCACATGGCCAATCGCCACGGCGTTGCCGGTTTGTTCGGCGAGTTTGGCATCGCGTCGGCCATCCTCGACGGCGACGGCGCTGTCGATCATCTGGGCGTACATCTGAAACGCCGTGATCGATGACGATCGCATCACTGCCTCGACATCTCGTGGGGAACCATCGTCGCCGTCCGCAGTGGCCTGATCGGCCGCCTCAGATGCGGACCCGAGATACAGCAACTCGACTGCCGCATAGTGGCGGCACCATCCGCGGTCCGAGGGCGTACCCCGAGCGGCGATCCCCGCAATCAGCGCGTCGAGCGCGACACGGTGCTCGCCAGCGAGAAAGTGTTTGAAGCCCACGTGCAGGAACGCCGGCGATCCGGCGACAGCGCCGGTGGTCGGACCTCGGTCGATCGCTCGCTGGCCCCAGAGCGTCGCCTCAGATTCGAGCGTCCAGCGGCAGTAGAAGTGGATGTCACGGAGCAAGCGGTCGACGTCATCGACCCGCGTCGTGTCGATGGCCCAGTTGACCGCTGCTCTGATGTTGGCCCACTCGCGGCGGAATCGGTTGACGCCTTCGAGCCAGTCGTTGCTCATGGCGTAGGCATTCGCCGTAGCAACAATTTCGACGACGAGGTCGAGATGTTGGTTCCGAGCGCTGGCCCGAAGGTTCTGCCGACCAAGCTGGCGATCACCGAACTGACGCAACGTCTCGAACATGTCGTAACGCCGATGGGCACCCGTGCCGGAGTCGTCGACCCCGACCACGTTGATCATCGACTTGTCCACCAACTTGCCGAGGAGATCACGAATTTCGACACGTTCGAGGTCGCGTGCGTCGAGCATGGCCGCTGCCGCAACGTCGTCGAACCCGCCCTGGAACACCGACAGTCGGTCGAATAGCCGTCGCTCGATCGGATCGAGCAGGTCGTATGACCAACTGACTGCCGCATGCAGCGAGTCGTGGCGACCGTGTTCATTGGGACGGCGCAGCATCCTGAATCGCTCGTCGAGACGTGCGGCCACGTCGTCCACGGACATCGATCCGAGTTGAGCGGCCGCCAGTTCGAGAGCCAGCGGGAGCCCGTCGAGCGAGGAGCAGATGCGCCGAATGGCACCTTCGTGACCCAGCCTCCCGAACTGTGGATCGGCCTCGAGGGCACGCAGGATGAAGAGTTCTTCTGCGGCATCGTCAATCTTGAGAGGTGTGATCGGCACGACGTGTTCGACGCCGAGTTGCAGTGACTCGCGGCTCGTCACCACGACAGCGAGGTCGGGACAGTCCGAGACCAACTGTTGGAGCACGCTGGCTATCGGGCTCGCTATCTGCTCGCAGTTGTCGACGATCAGCGCACCCCACAGCCCGCTCAGGCCGGTGACGACGGAGTCGTACGACGACGCCTCGTCGGTCGGAAGAATGCCCAGCGCATCGGCGATCGCCACAGGGATCGCTGCTGCTGTATTCACCGATGCCATCGCGCAGAACCAGATGCCGTCGGTGAAGCGCTCATCTTCGCTGAGCAGGATCCGCGCCACCTCAAGCGCGATGCTGGTCTTGCCGACACCGCCGGGGCCGGTCAGGGTCATCACACCGCCGGGAGTCAGCTGATCGGCGACGACCCGCACGACGTCATTGCGGCCGACGAGCCATCCGCCGTCGGCTGGCAACACCTCGGGGGTGAGCCCGCCCGAACGAAACGGGCCTGGTTGCGCCGACATCACACGCCCCCGTTGCTCGACACTCGACGCACGCTACTCCTCGGGCCCAGGGCGGGCTCCCGGATTCTTCGCCGTTTCGGTGATGTTGGCCACGCTGCTTGGCGCGGCCAATCAGTCGACGACGCCAATCTCGACCAGCAGCGCATCGAGGAGGTCAGATGCCCCGAACCGGAACGTCGAGGGCGTTGCCCACTTCGGACCCATGATCTCCGCGGCCAGATCGAGGTACTCGACAGCGTCGTCGAAGGTGCGGATGCCACCAGATGGCTTGATGCCGACGGTGCGATCCGCAGCAGCAATGACGTCGAGCATGATCCGAGCGGCACCGAGCGTTGCACTGACGTCGGTCTTGCCGGTGGAGGTCTTGATGAAGTCGGCGCCGAGGCCGACCGCAAGTTCCGCTGCACCGCGGATTGTCTCGTCGTCGAGCTCGTCGGTCTCGAGAATCACCTTGAGCACACCCGGTGGGGCGATGATGTCGCCGACAGCTTCAATCAGGCTCGCCGTCGGTTTGATGTCGCCGTTGCGGAACATCTTGTACGGCATCACGACGTCGATCTCCGTCGCCCCGTCCGACAGTGCGGTCAGGGTCTGATCGAGGACGACACCGTTCTGTTGATTGCCCTTCGGGAAGTTGACGACCGTGGCAATGCCGACATCGGTTCCGTCGAGCAACTCGACGCAGCGCGCGACGTACTCCGGCCAGACACACACGGCGGCTGTGCCGTGCTCCGCAGCGCGGGCGCACAACGCGTCAATGCCGTCGGGGGTATGGTCGTCGGACAGGTCGGTCAAATCGATCAACGAGATTGCCTGGCGGGCGGTCGCAGCAGAAGCGTTCATGAGAACGTCATCGTCGCGCAGACCGGCCGCTCCATCACGCCTCGTCAGACACAGACGTCCGCGACCGTCATCTCGACAGTGTGTCAACGCTGACACTCGGGCGACGTCAGGGAGCGGCACATGGGGACCACGAACGGCACATCGCGCACCAAGCGCTCGCCGATTGAAGATGTGCCCTCACCACCATTCGCCAATCCGTCGCGAATCACGGCGCAGCAGCAGCAAGGCTGCTCATCGACGCCATGCAGCGGAATGACGATCACGTCGTTGACGCCGAAGCCGCGGGCACAACACCGATCGAGTCTGCCGAAATCGTCGTACCAATCGAGCTCATCGTCCGAACATCGACCGGATGCGTCGGGCCAGGCTGATTCCCGCGAATATGTCCGCAGTGGCTTGACTGCGCATCCCAGATATGTAGGCTTTGTGTTGCCGCGGCATTTCCGTGGCGTTTCACATACCTTCAGGGGGAGGCCCTATGAACAAGCGCTGGCTCAAGCTAGCAGCTGTCCCGGTTGTACTTTCGTTCGTTGCCGCATCATGCGGTAGCGATGACGATAGCGACTCAAGCAGCAGCGAAGACACAACCGCAGCGACCGAGGCTCCGGCCGAAGGCGACACCGAGGCTCCGGCCGAAGGCGACGGTGAAGCAATGGATTTCGGCGGCGCCGAGATCACCATCACCGGTTCCGAGCGCGACGACCCATCGGTCGCTTCAATCAACGACACGCTCAACGAGCACTTTGAGGACATGAACCTCACGGTCACCTTTGCTGGCGACGCTGACTGGGAAGCCAACATCAACACGCAGGTGCAGGGCGGTAACCCGCCGAACATCTCGTTCTTCCCGCAGCCTGGCAAGCTCGCCGACTTCGCTCGCCAGGAGTTCCTGAAGCCCGTGACCGACGACGTGATGGCGTCGATCTCCGCCAACTGGGACCCCGCCTTCTCCGCATTCGGCGAAGTCGATGGCACCCAGTTCGGCGTGCCGGCCAAGACCGACTTGAAGGGCATCGTCTTCTACAAGCCGGCGCTGTTCGAGGCTGATGGCTACGAAGTTCCCACGACCTTCGCGGAATTCCAGGCACTCGTCGACACGATGGCCGCAGCAGACGGCCCGAAGCCGCTCTGTGTCGGCATCGAGTCCGGCACCGCCACGGGCTGGATGTTCACCGACTGGGTCGAAGACATGGTGCTGCGCCAGCACGGTGTCGACGTCTACGATCAGTGGGTCAGCAACGAAGTGAAGTTCGACGATCCGCGGATCATCGAGTCGATGCAGACCGTCGTCGATCTCTGGACCGACGACAACGTCTTCGCTGCCGGTGGCACGATCTCGGCAACGAACTTCGGCACCCCGGTCGCCGAGGCTCATGCTGCCAACGATTGCTACATGGTCCGTCACTCCAACTTCTTCGCTGGCCTGTACCCGGCCGGCACGATCTTCGCCGACCCGGCGGACCCGGAGTCGATCGACGTCTTCTACTTCCCCGACATCAACGGTGACGCTCCGGTGCTCACTGCTGGAACCATCGCCGGGGCGTTCGACGACGACCCGGCCACGATGGCCGTCATGGAATACTTGGCAACACCCGAGTACGCATCGATCCGCCAAGGGAAGCAGACCGCCGAGCTCGATGGCAGCGTCTCTGGCTACCTGTCTGCAGCCAT
>CAXMZV010000430.1:0-4307 GCA_964199985.1 Candidatus Ilumatobacter isfjordensis
CCACCGGCGGGTTGGTGGCTAGTTTCGCCGCATGACCGATCAGCACCAGCCTGCTTCTTCTCGCGTGACCATGAAGCGGGGTGCCGATCGGGCGGTCTACGACCCGGCAAAGGTGCGTGGGATTCTTGAGGCGGGCCACATTGCGCACGTCGGCGTGGCAACTGATGACGGTCCGATGGTGCTGCCGATGGCGTACGGCGTGCGTACGGGCGAGGCAGGTGAGGAGGTGTTGATTCACGGCTCGGTCGCCAACGCGATGATGCGTGCCGGCCGGGATCTCGATGTCTGTGTCACCGTGACGATCGTCGACGGTCTGGTCGTGGCCCGGACGCCGTTTCACAACTCGATGAATTACCGGTCGGTCGTCGTCCGCGGCACGGCAACGGCGATCACCGACGCTGACGACAAGGTCGCTGCGCTGCAAGTGATCAACGACCACATCGCACGGATCTGGGACACGGCGCGCCCGCCGAGCGAGATCGACGTGAAGCAGACCCTCGTCCTGGCGCTCCCGCTCACCGAGGCGTCGGCGAAGGTGCGTGCGGGAGATCCGATCGACGAAGACATTGATCTTGACGGCCCGCATTGGGCCGGTGTCGTTCCCCTCACTGCAAAGTGGGGTGAGCCAACAGCGGCTGCCGACCTGCGCAGCGCTGCGCCGATTCCCGACGAAGTGTCAGCACTGGCCGGGACCGACGCCCACGCCTGATCACACGTGGGGTCAGACCCCAAGTGTGATGACTCAGTGGGCGTCGACGAGTTGCTCAAGTGCCTTGAGGTTGCGCTTCCAGATGAAGCCGAGCACGAACCGGCCACCGATGATCTCGCCGAGACGCCCACCGAGGTACCAGGGGAAGTCGAGGTTCTCCGACCATGTGAACTTCGTCCGTTGACCGCCTGCCAGTGGCTCGAGCGTGAACACGCCACTTCCGGTGACGATCCCGGTGTGCTTCACGCCCATCTTCCCGTCCTCGGTCGCGGTCGCAGGCGTCCACTCGGTGATCTCCATCTGGTCAACCAGCTTGATCGGGCCGACCTTGGTGTCGCAGAGAAACCTGGTGCCGACGCCACGTGTCTGCTCGGTTTCGAACCGGATGGCGACCGCGTCGGCCATCCAATCGACGTGGCGTTCGACTGGTTCGACGAGTGCCCAGACCTCAGCCGGCGTGGCATCGAGATCGATGGAAACGGTGACATCGCTCATAGGACGATCATGTCGTGACGATCAGCGGATGGGTCAGTCCGCCGCTGTGACTTCGGGGACTTCGAATTCAGGCGTTCGCTGCGACGGACTTCAACGTGGCGCAGGCGTCTTCGGGGGGAAGAACATTGATCATGACGCCGGTACCGCGCTCGAAGCCGGCCTGCGTGATCAGGTTCGGCCACACGTGTGCGTGCCAGTGGTACTGGCCGGTGTGCTGATGGGGAGCGGTGTGGAAGCCGAGGTTGAAGGCGACGTCGCCGAGCACGGCGTTCAGTTGCCCGAGTGCGTCGCGCAGTGCCACTCCGACCGCTGCGAGGCTGTCGTCGTCGGCGTCTTGCAGGTGCGCCTCGTGCCGGCGCGGGACGATCAGCAACTCGTACGGCGAGCCACTCCAGAATGGGGTGATCACCACAACGTCGTCGGTGGCGATCACGACTCGAACGTCGGCAGCGATCTCGGCTTCGACGGTGGTGCACAGCAGGCAGCCGCCGGCGAAGCGAGCAAAGGCTCGCTCTTCGTCGAGGACCTCGCCAGGTACGAAGGGCAGACCGAGGATCTGTCCGTGCGGGTGAGCGATCGAGGCTCCGGCTTCGCGGCCGTGGTTGACGATCGCCTGGGTGTAGCGGACCTGATCGACGTCGGCGTGCTCGCTGAAGCGCCGCTTCAGGGCGAACATCACGTCGGCAGCGTGTTGGTCGTCGAGTTGGTGCAAGCCGCTCTCGTGGTCGGGCGTGTACACGAATACTTCGTGGATGCCGCTGGCCTCGGCTTGGACGAAGACGGGCCCGAGGTTGTGGACGGCGAATCCTTCGTCGCCGTCGAACGCGGGGTACTTGTTGGGGATGACACGCATCGACCAGCTGCCGTCGGCCTCGGTGGTCTCGAGCGCCGGCGGGGTCTCTTCCTCGTTGCCCGGGCAGAACGGACAGGCGCGTCCTTCCTCGGGATCTCCGAGGTCGTCGCGTGGCGCGAAGTCACTCGGTCGCTTGGCTCGTTCGGCGACGATCGTGACCCACCGCCCATTGAGAGGATTCAGACGCATCTGGCTCATCGATGGTCCATGCTACGACCGATTTCGGCAGGGAAGGTGACACTGCGGTTGCGATGTCGTCACTCGATGAACAACATCGACGACCGGTGCCAGCGAGTGCGAACCGTGTCAGGCCGATGCGGCGGTCAGTGCCTCGGCGTATTGCCGGTCGAGCCGACCCTGGTTCCAACGGTGAAAACCCCACCCGAGCAACGAGCCGATCCCAAACACCAAGAGTCCGCCGACACCGTCGAGCCAATAGTGATTGCCAGTGACGACAATGCAGAACAACGTGGCTCCCGGGTAGAGCAGTACGGCTGCCTTGGTCCAACGCCGGCTGAGCAGCGGCCAGACAGCAATGGCGCACCAGGTCGACCAGCCGATGTGCAGGCTGGGCATCGCTGCGTACTGATTCGAGATCGACGCCATCGTGTCGGAGTCGAACGACCACGGCCCGCCGTATTCAGCGAGCGTGTCGACGAAACCGAATTCACCGGCGCCCCGAAAGCGGCTGGGAATGCACGCGCCGCCGTATTGCGATGGGTCGAATGCAGGGCAGGGCTTGTCGAGCAGGCGCGGTGGCATCAGAGGAAACCAGGCGAAACCGATGATTGCCAGCGAGGTCATTGCAGCGAGCGTGTTGCGCCATTGCGGGAACACGTCGGCGCGCTTGACGTACAGCAGGATGAAGACGCCAAATGTGACGGCGAAGTGCAGCACGCCGTAGTAGACGTTCCAGAACTGGATGAACGTGCGGTACGGCAGGAACCAGTCCTGCACCGTCTCTTCGTGGAACAGTCCGAGCCAGCGCTCGAATTGGATCACTCGCTCGGCGTTCGTGAAGGCCTGTTCGGGGATGCCGTCAGCGGCGATCTTGTTCGATCCGAAGAGGTTGCGGGTCCACGAATAGACGGCGTAGAAGGCAGCGACGATGAGCGCTTCTTTCCACCAGAGCAGGCGGTGCTGCCGCTCGGGTGCCCACGCGGACTGCTCAGCGGCGGGGGACGCCTCGCGGGGCGCAAAGTTTGGCTCGGCGCCCTCCATCGAATCCATCGAATCCATCGTAGGCCAACGTTACGTTCTCGTGACAGGTGATTCGTTCGGTGGCCAGATGAATTGGTCTGACGGGTCGCCTGAGGCTGAGAGAATCAGTTGCTGGGCGAGCAGCACTTGCTCATGAAATCGTCGACATCGACAACCACGCGGGTGAACTTGCCGGCAGCTACCAGGCCGCCAGCGTCGGTGGCCGAGACCTCGAACCGAAGGCGTCGTCCGTCGATCTTCTTCAGCACCGCTTCGGCGAGCACTTCGGCGCCAACGGGTGTTGGCTGGAGATGATCGAACTGCACGCGCATGCCGACGGTAGTGGTGCCGGGATCGAGGTGGCCGGTCATTGCGTTCTGGCAGGCCTCTTCACACAGTGCGATGAGACGGGGCGAGCCGAGCACATCAACGGTGCCGGAACCGAGCGCTGTCGCAGTGTCGCCATCAGCGACCATCAACTTGGCGTCGCCTCGGAGTCCTGTCTCGAATTCCACGGTCGAAACGTTAACGCGGTGCCGACCGCCGCGACACGATCTGACGAAACTGTCATGTTTCTGAACGAGTCGTATCCTGAACCGGGTGATCGATGCTGATGTCCTCGAACGAGTCCTCGCCGGGGCGGTACGCACCGGCGCCGAATTCGCGGAGGTGTACGCCGAAGACAAATCGTCCACGTCGGCCGGTCTTGATGATGGCCGGATCGAACAGGTCACCAGCGGACGCGACCGCGGTGCGGGCATCCGCGTCATCGCCGGCGACACCACAGGGTTCGCCCACACCTCCGATCTGAGCGAGGCAGGGCTGGCAACAGCGGCAGCGGCGGCTGCTGCGGCTGCATCGCAGGGCGGAGGTGGCATCCGCACCGTGTCGCTCACCAAGTCGCCGACCCACCGGCCGAACAGGGTCCTGCATCAGCCCGACAGCATCGCGAAGGCGCGCAAGGTCGAACTTCTCCAGCGGATGAACGAAGCCGCCCGCACTTACGGTCCGGAAATCGTGCAGGTCTCTGCCGGTTACGGCGATAGTTCG
>CAXMZV010000431.1:0-4307 GCA_964199985.1 Candidatus Ilumatobacter isfjordensis
GGATCCGTTCCTCGACGTGGTCGGGGAGCGTCTCGGCTTTCACTACCTCGAGCAGTCGCCGAAGGACACGGGTGCCGAGCTCGACAAGATTCGCGAACTAACCGCGGGGATGGGCGACAACGAGACACTCATCCTGTGCCCGGAGGGTGGCAACTACACGCCGAAGCGGCGGGCGGCGCGGATCGAGGGTGAACGGGCACGAGGGCGTGAGGACCGAGCGGCGATAGCGGAGTCGTTGAAGCGCACGTTGTTGCCCAAGAGCGGAGGGGTGTCAGCTGCGATCGAGGGTGCGCCGCATGCGACGGTGATCTTTCTCGGCCATGCCGGCCTCGACGAGATCCACGGTCTCCGTTCGTTGTGGCAGCAGATGCCGCTGCAGCAGCCTGTGACCGCTCAGGGCTGGACCGTGTCGTTGGCCGACCTTCCTGCCGATCGGGCGGGTCGTTCGCAGTGGCTGATCGATCAATGGCGCAGGGTCGACGATTGGATCGACGACGCGCTGACCGATCCGCCTCCGTCAGACAGCGAGTCAGCGACCGCCGATTGATCGATACTCGGTTGGCGTTGGTCAGCTTGATGATGGGTTCCTGATGACCGGTGTCGACGTGCTCGCGCTACATCTGCAAGCATCTCGATGTTGCGTCGCGGCGTGCCCGACCTACGTCGCTCTCGACGCCTGATTCTCTGCTCGACGAAAGGCTCCCGCCAATGAAATCCACATCGATCGCCACCTGGAGCGAACTTCCCAATCGAGAGCCGCAATCGGCCCTCGTCGGCAACGTCGACCTCGTCGTCATCCGATTCGAGGACAACCATTCGGTGCTGTACGGGCGGTGCCTCCATCGCGGCGCGATGATGGCCGACGGCCACCTCAGTGGCGACGATCTGATCTGTGGTCTCCACGGTTGGGACTACGGGATCAAGACTGGTGTCAGCGCCTACAACAACTCCGAAGTGCTGAACAAGTTCTCGAGTTGGATCGAGGATGACCAACTGATGGTCGACGCCGATGAAATCGCGGCGTGGGAGATGGAGCACCCGCAGCCGTACAACCGCGACGCCTACCAGGGTGCATTTCAAGACATCCACGGCGCGCCCGAAGAGCCGCACGTCGGCCTGATCCGTCAGCTTGCGAACGACGGGCTCTCGAAGCTCGGGCATCACGGCAGCGTCACGTCGATGGGTGTGTCGCGTGACGACCTTCCAACGTGGGACTCCATTCAGTTCGTGACCGCTCAGGTGGCGCGCCGACCGCTCCTCGACGACGACCCGGTTGCCTCGACCACGGTCATCGGTGGCAACGCCGAGCGTCCCTTGGAACTCGACCGACCGATCTTCGTCTCCGACATGAGCTTCGGTGCGCTGTCGGAGGAAGCCAAGGTGGCACTCGCAATGGGCGCCGAGCAGGCCGGCACCGGTATCTGCAGTGGTGAGGGCGGCATGTTGCCTGAGGAGCAGGAAGCGAACAGCCGGTACTTCTATGAGCTGGCGTCCGGACGTTTCGGCTGGGACATCGAGAAGGTCAAGAAGGTGCAGGCGTTCCACTTCAAGTTCGGCCAGGGCGCCAAGACCGGAACCGGTGGGCACCTGCCGGGCAACAAGGTGCAGGGGAAGATCGCCGAGGTCCGAGACCTCGAGCCCGGCACCGACGCCGTGAGCCCGGCGACGTTCCCGGATCTCCTCACCATCGAGGACTACCGCAAGGTCGCGGCCGAAGTCCGCGAGGCATCGGGTGGCATCCCGATCGGCGCCAAGCTCAGCGCGCAGCACATCGAGGCCGACATCGACGCGGCACTCGCCATCGGCGTTGACTACGTCATTCTCGACGGACGCGGGGGTGGCACCGGCGCTGCGCCGGTGATCTTCCGCGACAACATCAGCGTTCCGACGATCCCGGCGCTCGCTCGGGCACGCCGGCACCTCGACTCGCTCGGCCGCCGAGACATCACGCTGGTCATCACCGGAGGCCTACGCACCCCGTGGGACTTCGCCAAGGCGCTCGCGTTGGGCGCTGATGCGGTGGCCGTGTCGAACGCGGCCATGCAGGCGATCGGCTGTCTCGGGATGCGGGCCTGCAACTCGAACAACTGCCCGGTCGGCATCGCCACCCAAAACCCGGTGCTTCGTGCCCGGCTACCGGTGCAGGACGCAGCGAATCGGCTGGACCGGTTCTTCCGTGCGACGACCGAACTGATGGAAGTCCTCGCACGAGCGTGCGGTCACAGCTCGCTCGATCAGTTCAGCATCGACGATCTCACCACGTTCGATCGCGAGATGCATCACCTCACCGGCATCGCGTACGGCGGCGTGAACCCGTAGCGGCGGCACGGATCTGAGGATTGCGATGGCCGCCGACCGACTCGACTGGATCTTCGACGGCGCACACGACGCGTCGTTGGGGGAGCGCTACGACACCTGGGCCGCGACGTACGACTCGGATCACAGCGAGTGGGGATGGCGTGGTCCCGATCTGGTCGCGACCGCGACGGTTCGCAACGTGCGAGCGAGCGGGGGAGCGGCCACGATCCTCGACGCCGGCTGTGGCACAGGCATGGTCGGTGTCGCACTGCGCTCGGCGGGCTGGAAGGGTGCACTGATCGGCCTCGATTTGAGCCAGGGCATGCTCGATGAGGCGTCGAAGTCGAGTGTGTACGACCAACTCATCAGGTGTTCGCTCTACGACGTCCCGCTCATCGACGGTGTTGCCGTCGCGACGGTTTCTGCGGGGGTCTTCACGCTGGGACATGTGGGCGGCGAGGCATTCGCCGAGCTCTGCCGGATCACTGGCTCCGGTGGCGTCGTGACCGTGACGCAGCGGCTCGACTTCGCTGACCGCTTCGCGCCGCACATCGACGCGCTGAGTGCAACCGGTGATTGGACGGAGATCGAGCGCTCGGAACGCGAACGACTTCACCCCGACCGAGACGACAACGAACAGACCGTGGTCAGTTGGCGCGTCCGCTGACGAATCAGAGCGGGTTGCCGTCGACCAGGATCTCGGCCCGGTCGGAGAAGAACGCAACGTGGCCGGTGATGTCCTCGGCGCCTTCCTTGGGCTGCTCGTAGCTCCAGGCGATGGCATCGTGGGTGCGACCGCCGGCCTCGATCGTCCAGTACGACGCATCGCCCTTGAAGGGGCAGTGCGTGCTCAACTCGAGGGCGCGCACGTCAGCGACCAGATCGGACTTGGGGAGGTAGTAGGCGGTGGGCAGGCCGGTCTCCTCCAGCAGCACAGGCCGTTGCGCGCTCGCCACGACCTCGCCGTCGAGGGGAACCTCGACGTGGACGTCCTCGGCGTGCGTGCTGATCGTGTGTCCTTGGCTCATGGCCGGTGCAACAGGCAAGGGTGCTCTCCTATTCCGGCACCGCGATGACAACCGCCGCTCGACGCGTCGTCAGCGGGTGAGCAGCATCAGGCGGTTGCCATCAGCGCTGAGAATCAGTCGATCGTCTTCGATCTCGAACTCGTCGGCCGATCCGAGATGATCGAGGAACGTGAATTCTTGGTCGGAGACTCCGGCCGGATCCTCGCAGAATTTCAGCGTGGCAATGATGCTGTCGACCACGATCGTCGGACCATCGGTCTCGTAGTCGCCCTGGTACGAGTTGCACCCACCTGAGCCGGCGACGCGTCCGTCGTCGAATTCGATCGTGGCCTGTGTGCCCTCGACGGCCGCGGTCTCCACATCGTCGATCACCAATGTCTCAAGCTTCCACGTCCCTCGATCGAGGTCGCCGAAGCTCGCGTCGTTCCCGGCGTTGACGGCGAAGACCATCACCATGACGAATCCGATCACTGCCACGGCGCCGAGGATGATGTTGACGGCACGTTCGTTCAGCATGAGCAGACTCCGGGGTGCATTCAGAAGCTGGCGACTTCGTCGCCGTGGACGGCCAATGCGTAGATGATCAGACCGTTGATGATGATCAACATCCACGACCACTGGGGGTACAGCGACATGAAGGACATCTGCGCCATCAGGTTGAGCGCGGCCCAGGCAATGCCCAGTACCCGGGCCCACAGGTCACCGTTGAAGATGCCGAGCGCGATGAACAACTGCAGCAGGCCGAAGATCAGGAATGTCACACCGACCGTGGTGAGGTCGAACGAGATCAGGGTGGTGCGGGCCAGGACGACCCAGTCGTCGTTGAACAGGGCGGTCAGGCCGAAGAGCAGGTTGCCGAGTGACGCGATGCCGGCAAACACTCCCGCGAAGATGACCCATCCGCTGGTCTTGTTGGACGGTGCTGTCTCGTCGTTCGAATTCATCATGTCTCCGGTCAGGCCCGCATCGCCGAGAGGCGAG
>CAXMZV010000432.1:0-4294 GCA_964199985.1 Candidatus Ilumatobacter isfjordensis
CGTTCCCGTCGCCATCACCCCACCCCGCTGAACCCGCCACGTCGTCCCGTCGAGCGATGAGTCTGGGTGTGACCTGTCGCGACTCAAGCTCATCGCTGTGCCGAGTGCGTTCGAGGTGGTGAGGGCGGGGGAGTGGAAGCTGGCATGATGCGTGGCGATGACCACTCGCTTCAAGAGCTCGAAGAAGCGTGCGCCGACGCGTGCGATCGAGAAAGAGATGTGGGCGCGAGGCCACGATGTAGTCGTCGGCATCGACGAGGTCGGTCGGGGGGCGTGGGCAGGGCCACTGATGGTGGGCGCAGCAGTCGTGCCTCGCGACACGCGAGTCAATGGCATCCGCGACTCGAAACTGTTGACCGAACGCGAACGCGAGGCGTTGTTTCCGAAGATCGCCGAATGGTGCGTCAGCTGGGCCGTCGGTGCGGCGAGCCAGGACGAGTGTGACCGCCTCGGCATGTCGGCGGCGCAGAAGTTGGCGACGCGTCGCGCTGTTGAGGCGCTGACGGTCACGCCCGACGTTGCCATCACCGACGGCAAATGGGACTTCGTGTCGCCGTCGGTGGCCAACGTCGAGTTGGCCGTGAAAGCTGACCTGCGCTGTCTGAGCGTTGCAACGGCCAGCGTCCTCGCCAAGGTGGTGCGCGATCGACAGATGCGTGAACTCGCCGAGTCGTATCCGCACTGGTCGTTCGACACGAACAAGGGCTACCCCTGTCCGGTGCATAAGGCGGCGATCCAGGGCTACGGCCCGTCGGCTATTCACCGCCGAAGCTGGGTTTTCATGGACAACTACAACCCATGGACCGCAATCCGCCGGACGCCACCGGCCGGGCAGACCAGCCTGTTCTGAGGACGCTGCCCGACGTGTTCAGGATCCGCTGGCGAGCGCGGTGAGCCAGCGGAGTACATCGTCGGGGTTGCGGAGGCGGTGTGCTGCGATGGTCGGTGCCGTTCCGACCTTGATTGAGATGTCGTGGTCGCGGAGGGTCGCGAAGGCCTCTTCGTCGGTCACGTCATCGCCAACGAACACGGCTGTTCTGGCGTCGGCACCGTGACGGAGTTCCTCCATCGCCGTGCCCTTGCTTGCGTCGCGGGCGAAGAGCTCCAGCACATTGCTGCCGGGCTTGCATGATGCGCCGTCAACACCGTCGGTCTGCGCCTCGAGATCAGTGAGGGCCGTGCGCGCAATCTCCGGGTCGGCCGTCCGCACATGAACAGCGACGCTCGCCGACTTGGTTTCGACCCACGCCCCAGCTCCGGCCGCCGCCGCAGCGTTCTCCGCGAGCTGCAGCAACGTGGCGAGTCGAGCACCTTCAATATCCGTCAGCGGCCGCATCGGTGTGTCGGCGGCTTCCATGCCGTGGCTGCCGACGAGGCGGACGTGATCGGGCAAGCCGAACGTCCGCATGCTCGACAGCGCCCGGCCCGACACTGCCGCAATGGTGACGTCGTCGAGCGCTTCGAGTCGTGTGATCGCGTCGGCAACGCCATCGAGCAGTCGTGCGTCGTCGGCATGGTCAACGAGAGGCGACAGCACGCCGTCAATGTCGAGACCGATCACCATCGGCCGCGGTGCAGCGGCGACGAGGCCGGCGAGTTTGCGCGGGTCGACGTACGCCAGGTCAGCGGCGCGCTGCTCCGTCGTCACTGCCCTGGACTCGCGGCGACAAGATCGGCGAGGAAGCGGTCGGCCCAGCCCTGCACGTCCATGCGTCGAACCTGTTGACGAAGCCCGCTCATGCGGCTCCGGCGTTCGTGCCGATGCATTTCGACGGCGGTGACGATCGCCTGCTGGAGTGCGCGATCGTCGTGTGGATTGACCAGGACAGCGTCGGTCAATTCGTCGGCGGCGCCTGCGAACTCCGACAGCACCAAGACACCGTCACCGTCGATGTGTGCGGCTGCGTATTCCTTGGCGACGAGGTTCATCCCGTCACGGAACGGCGTGACCAACATGACATCACCGGCTCGGTACAGCGCAATCAAATCGTCGTACGACAGCGTTTGATACAGGTAGTGGATGACGGGGAGTCCGATTCTGCTGAAGCGTCCGTTGATCTCCCCGACCAGTCGTTCGATTTCGCGTCGCTCGTCCTGATAGTGCTCGACGGCCTCACGTGTCGGCGTTGCTACCTGCACCATCACACACCGTTCGGGATCGAGCTCGCCCGATTCGAGGAGCGCGCCGAACGCACGCAGACGCAGGCCGATGCCCTTGGTGTAGTCGAGGCGATCCACGCCCAGCAAGATGACCTCGGGGTCGCCCAGGCGAGCCCGGATCTGGCTGGTGAGCTTGCGAGTCGCTCGCCCGGCAGCCATCTCTTCGACCTCGGCGAAGTCGATCGAGATGGGGAACACGCCGATTCGAGCTTCGTGTGTGGGGAGTTCGATGACGCCGTCTCGTTCGTCCGTGCCGAGCAGCTGTTGTGCGCAGGCAGCGAAGTTGGCGGCCCCCATCGGGCGTTGAAAGCCGACGAGATCGCAGCCCAGCAGGCCTTCAATGATCTCGTTGCGCCACGGGAGCCGCGAGAACAATTCGTAGGGAGGGAACGGAATGTGGAGGAAGAAGCCGATGGTCAAGTCGGGTCGTTGCTGGCGAAGCATCGCCGGCACGAGTTGGAGCTGATAGTCGTGGATCCAGACGATCGCATTGGGCGGAGCGATGTTGGCCAACGTCACCGCGAATCGTTCGTTGACGTTGTGGTACGCATCCCACTGGTTGCTGTCGTACGTCGACTCGCGGAGTGCGTCGTGATACAGCGGCCAGAGCCCGTCGTTCGAGAAACCCTCGTAGTACAGCTCCACCTCCTCGGCGCTGATCGGCACAGGGTGCAGGTCGACGCCGTCGACGCTGAACGGCTCAGCGTTGTCGTCCGGATTGCCGGTCCATCCGACCCACGTTCCGCCTGACGCCCGGAGCATGGGGAGCAGCGCACGAACCAGCCCGCCCGGACTTGGGGTCCAGCCGGACTCGGTGTTCTCGTCGCGCATCACCGGCAGACGATTTGCCGCGATGACGATGGGTCGATCGAGGAGGGTGGCAGTCTCGGCGTCGTTCGTTGGGCCGGCAGTCGGTGCCTCGTCGGTCATAACCATGGTCTATCCGATTCGAGTTCGATCCGGTCGATGGTGGTCGAGCCGGCAGCGGGGAGTCCGCTGTGTCAGACGGTGGTCGAGAGGACGCAGGGGGTCGCTGTTGGTGACCGCCATCATCAGGCGGCTCGGCGATTGGGCGGGCCGGTGTTTCGGACCGTCCCATCGGGCATTGTGACGGTCGGCTCGCGGTGTGGGCCGAGGGTGACCACCCAGCCATCGTGGTGGATGTTGGCGTGGTGGCTGGCGCAGATCGGCAGCAGATTGTCGAGGTCCGTGCGCCCGCCGTTCCGCCACCAGACGATGTGATGCAACTTGCATCGGTCGTACTTCGTGGCGCAGCCCGGGATTCCGCAGCTTGCGTACAGTGCCCGGAGTGCTCGGCGTTGCGCTCGATTGGCGAGTCTGGTCGTGCGGCCGAGGTTGAGTTCGCCGGGGGCATGCAGCACAACCCCGTTTCGAATGATGACGGCGTGAACGTCGGCGCCAGGCGCGAGTTCAGCGAGTACTCGTGGTGGGATCTCGACGGGAAGCGTCCACTGGGCGGCAGGCCCATCGGTGCCCGGTGCATCCGCGTCGATGACCACGATGTACTCGGGCCGCCCCGTCGCACGTCCGACGGCGTTGCCGGTGAGCAACCGCTTCAGTGCGTGAGCGGCGAGGAAATTCTGCTTCTCGACCGGATCGCTGGGACACAGGTCAGGGACCTCCTCAGCGAAGAGCGAGTTGACGGTGTTCCGCAGTCGCTCGGAGAACTTCACACCGGTGAGCGGATCGAAGCGGCCGCGGATGTTCCACATACCCACTGCGTCGGTCCATGCATTGACACGGACGTTCGACAGTTGGCGCTCGAGACGGTCCACCCCGTCGCCGGATTGCAGCTGCTTCACTTCGACCCGAACCCGATCGGCGAACTCGTCGATGGCGGCTTCTGCAGCGACAGCCGCCAGGTCGCCGACGCGGTCGAACAGCTGATGCCGCTGCACTTCGTCGAGCTGCTTCGAGCCCCGGGTGATCGCATCGACATGATCTGCGGTGATGGCGCCATCGGCCAGGGCATCGGCAAGCGATGGCGTGGCGTCGAGCGTCTGGGCTCGCTCGCGCGCCTTGCCGGCGCGATTGAGGGATGTCTTGCCCGCGGCGGCGATGATCGGTTCTGGAGTGGACGTGACGCTCGTCAGATGAGAGATGAGCGCTGCAT
>CAXMZV010000433.1:0-4271 GCA_964199985.1 Candidatus Ilumatobacter isfjordensis
GGTCGTCCCTGCTGTCCTAGCGCTGCCATGCCTCAAGTGTCGCGCACTCACCAAGCCCCACCGTTGGCGAGCGTCACACCGGGCCCCGACCCCATCGTGACGCTGTTCAGGGCTGGACGGCGGCGGCGCGTTTGGCGAGGCGTTGTTCGAGGCGGCGATCGGTGTCGACAGCAACACGATGCATCACGCGTCGGTACGTCGGGTAGTCCGCGACCGCATAGTGCTGCGAGCCCCGGTTGTCCCAGATCGCGATCGTGTCGGGCTTCCACCGAAGCCGGACCTGATGGCCAGGTCGGTTGATCGCATCGAGCAGGTAGTTGACGATGCGTTGGGATTCGCCGGCACCCGTTCCCATGATCCATCGCGAGTTCGACTCGCTGACGTTGATGTACGGCCGACCGGTGACAGGGTGATGCGAGACAATCGGCCACACTGCGGAACCTGCAGACACCATCATGTCGGTGATCCCCCGGTTGCCGTCCGAGGCATACGCCCCGTTTCGGAACTGCCCAGGGTCGTGGCAGATCTGCATGCCCTCGAGATCGCTTCGGAAACCGGGATCGAGCGAGTCGTAGACCGAATACATGCTCGCCCAGAGCGTGTCGCCCCCGACTGGCGGAACGATGACTGCCTTGAGGATCGAGGCGAACGGCGGCTTCTCGCGAAACGTCATGTCGCTGTGCCACTCCGAGGCGTCGGGCCGATCACCTGGCTGCCAATCGAGCACCGCCACATCACGGTGTTCCGGCAGTGTGTTGTAGCTGTGGTGACGGGGGGCCAAGTCACCGAGCAGTTGCCCGAGCCGCACATGGAGCTCCGGGGTGAGCGGCTGGTGACGGAAGAAGAGCACCTGGTGTTCGATCAAGGCGTCGTAGATCGACTCGACGGTGGCTGCCGCCAACTCGCCATCATCGGCCAACGCTGTCGCCAGATCGAGATCACACACTTCGGCACCCAGCGCCGGCGACCAGCGTTCAACGCTCAGTTTCGTCATTCATTGAGCGTACTTCTGCTGTCAGAGAGGGCGTGACAGCAACACTCCCCTTCGAGCCTGTTAGGGCACCTTGACACTTTCGGACAAGGTCTGTCTACACTCCACGCGATGAGAACTCGTGGTGCCCTCGTCCTGCGTGCCGGTGCGGCCGTTGCGGCCTTCGCATTGATCGCTTCGGCATGTGGCGGCGACGACGCTGATGTCACCATCTACTCTGGTCGAACCGACCGGTTGATCCAGCCAATCCTCGACGATTTCGAGGAGGCCAGTGGCCTCAGCGTCGAAGTGAAGTACGGCAGCTCGGCCGACCTCGCTCTGCTGATCGAAGAGGAGGCGGCCTCGGGCAACACAAAAGCGGACGTTTTCCTGTCGCAGAGCCCTGGCTCGATCGGGTTCCTCGAGCAGAACGATCGGCTCGCCGAGCTGCCAGCTGCGACGCTCGCACTGGTCCCGCCATCTGTCAGCGACGACGGCGGCAAGTGGGTCGGCTTCTCGGGCCGCCAACGTGTCCTCGTCTACAATACCGACCAGGTCGACCCAGCGGACCTGCCCGACAGCGTCTTTGCCCTGACCGACCCCGAGTGGTCGGGACGCGTCGGCGTCGCACCGAGCAACGGCTCGTTCCAAGACTTCGTCACCGCAATGCGCGTGACCGAGGGCGACGACGTCACTGCCGAATGGCTCACCGATCTCAACGCCAACGACCCGAAGATTTACGCCAACAACAACGCCATCGTCCAGGCGGTCGGTCGCGGCGAGGTCGAGGTCGGCCTCGTCAATCACTACTACAACTACCGAGCAGTGGCCGAGAACCCAGATCAGCCATCGGCCAACCACAACTTTGCGCCGGACGACCCCGGTTCGCTCCTCATCGTCACGGGCGCTGCAATCCTCGCCACCGACGATGCTGAGGATCTCGATGCCGGCGCGCAGCTGATCGAGTTCCTGTTGAGCAGCACCGGCCAGCAGTACTTCGCCACCGAGACGTTCGAGTACCCGCTCGCCGCCGGCGAAGAACCGGCCGGTGGTGTGCCGCCGATCGACTTCGCAGACGTCGGCGGCATTGCCTACGAGTCGCTTGGTGGCGGCCTCGAACAGACGCGGGTGCTCATCACCAACGCCGGCTTCGACGGCTGACACAGCCGCTGACCCGATGACCGACGCTGCGCTGGCACCATCCCGGCTCCGACCGGGCACCAGACAGCGCACGGACACGGGCTGGATCACTCCGAACCGGTTGATCGGGCTCGCGATCGGAGCATTCTTTGCTGGTCCCGCCGCCTTCGTCGTCTGGCGCACGATTCGACTCGGCGGCGACCTCGGCAACGTCCTGTCCGAGGTGCCTGCTCCGCTGTGGCGCACGATCCAACTGTCGTTTCTCGTGTCCACATCGACCGCTGTCCTCGGCACCGGGCTGGCCTGGCTGACCACGCGCACTGACCTTCCCGGTCGTCGACTCTGGCGCATCGCTCTTGTGCTCCCACTCGTGCTGCCGTCGTTCGTCGGCGCAGCTGCATTCATCGCCGGGTTGGCTCCCGGCGGGGTGCTCCATGACGCGCTGACCGCGGTCGGCATCACTCCCCCCGACCGATTCCGCGGCCTCGGAGCATCCTGGCTTGTCCTGACCGCCTTCACGTATCCCTACGTGTACTTGCCGGTTGCCGCACGGCTGCTCGGGTTGCGTTCAAGCCTCGAAGAGAGCGGCCGCATGCTCGGCCTGTCGTCGACCGCCACGTTCTTCAAAGTCACACTGCCGCAACTCCGCACCGCGGTCTTCGGTGGGGCACTGCTCGTCTTTCTGTACAGCCTCAGTGAGTTCGGCGCCGTGCAACTCCTCGGCTACGACACCCTCACGCGCGTCATCTACTCCAGCCGCCAGACCAACCGGGCATTGTCGTTTGCTGCCGCGTCGATCGTGCTGGTGTTGGCGCTTGCCGTCGTGGCGCTCGAACGCTCGCAGCGCGGTGTTGCACGACCCGACGACCGAGCGTCAATGCTGACTCGTCACGCGACCCGACTTCGGTGGGGCACGGTTCCAGCGCTGGCGGCGTGCACGCTGGTTCTGTCGGTCGGACTCCTCGTGCCAGTCGCCAGTCTCGCCACGTGGGCCCAGCGCGGTCTCGCCGACGGCCGCGTCGGATTCGGCGAGCTGGTGCAGCCTGCAATCAATACCGCATTTGTGGCCATCGTCGCGGCCATCGCGGCGACGGTCATCGTCCTGCCGATTGCGCTGGCCACCACTCGCCGCCCACATCGATCATCCGACGTCGCTGCGGTCTCGGTGGTTGTGGGCTTTGCCATCCCCGGCCTCGTGCTCGCCCTCGCCCTCGCCGTCCTCACCCTCAACACGCCGGCCCTCGAACGGCTGTACCAAACGACGGCACTGCTGATCCTTGCGTACGTGATTCACTTCGGAAGCCAAGCGCTCGCCAGCTCGGAATCCGCCGCGCGTGCCGTACCGAACTCGCTACGCGAATCCAGCCGGCTGCTCGAGCCCAACCCCGTACGCCGCTTCTTGACCGTCGACCTTCCGCTGATGCGACCGGGTCTCGTCGCCGGCGCCGGACTGGTCCTGTTGTCGACCGTCAAGGAGTTGCCGGCCACGCTCTTGCTGTCGCCTCCCGACTTCTCGACGCTGTCGACCGAGATCTGGTCGGCATACGAAGAGGGGTTCTACGCGGCCGCCGGTCTGGCCTCGCTGGTGTTGATCGGAGTGTCAGCGGTGTTGACCTGGGTGCTCGTCCTCCGAAAGAGCGATGTCGTCGGACGTTGAGACGCCTGCAGCGCCCGACGTGGCGGCGACACGATCAGCTCCCCAGTTAGCCTCAAGATCGATGACGAGCGGACTCGACGCCTTCACCGGTGCAGCAGTCACATTGCGCCAAGTGTCCGTTGCCTACAGCGGCGCCAGCGGCGGCGACGTCGTGGCGGTCGAACGAGTGGACCTCGATGTGGAGCCCGGCTCGATCGTCGCACTCCTCGGACCATCCGGTTGCGGCAAAACGTCCCTCCTTCGCTCGATCGCAGGCCTCGAAGAGCCATCGTCCGGCGACATCGTCATCGGCGGGCGCACCGCCAGCGCTTGTCCAAATCCGGCCTCGTCGACCAAGCGAACGTGGGTCCAGCCCGAGCAGCGCGATGTCGGCATGGTGTTTCAAGACGGCGCACTCTTCCCGCACCTCACTGTCCGCCAGAACATCGTGTTCGGACTCCGAGCGACCCGCAAGAAGTTCAGCAAGCCGGAGATCACTGCCCGCGTCGCCGAGTTGCTCGAATT
>CAXMZV010000434.1:0-4262 GCA_964199985.1 Candidatus Ilumatobacter isfjordensis
CACCGAACACCGGGACCACCTTGGCGCCGAGCTTCTTGCCGTACTGCACGATTGCCTCGCTGACCTGTACGGCCAGCTCGCGGGTCGGCGTGAGCACGAGGACCGAAGGTGCATCCGGAAAGCCGGGCTCGATGCCGTTCAACGCCGGGAGCGCAAACGCCGCGGTCTTGCCGGTGCCGGTCGCTGCCTGGCCAAGCAGGTCACTGCCCGTGAGCAGGATCGGGATGGTCTCGCGCTGAATCGGTGTCGGCTCTTCGTAGCCGAGGTCGTTGAGCGTCTCGAGTAGTTCGGGACGCAGCCCGAGCGCAGCGAACCCGGTCGGTGCGGTCTCTGCGGCAGCGTCGGAATCCTTGTCCGACTCGTTGACGGAGGGGTCGTCGTTGCGATCGCTTGTGCCTTCAGAAGGTGAGCCGGCCTCGTTCTGGTCAGGCGAATCGTCTGCAGCGGGCGACGCACTCTGCGTCTCGGCAGCATCGCCGGTGCTGTCGGTTTCGGTGGCGGCGGGCGTCTCGTCGCTGCTGGCGCGCTGTTCGAAGCCGGCCATGATTTCGGCGATGTCCTCATCAGCGACCTGATCGGTGTCGACATCGTCGACGTCGACCGGTTGCAGTTCGGCATCGTCGATATCAAGGTCGGACGTCTCGACGGATGGGGACGCGATGTCATTGGAGCCCGACGGGGCATCGACGTCAGCGGTGTTGTGGTCGCCCTCGGGCTGCTCTGGTGTTTCCGACTCAGGTTCCATCTCCGGCTCGACAGCCTTGGACCCGTCGTCGCTCGGCGCGGCTGGCGCGAGTCGCGTGATGTCGACGAAATCGGGGTCGGTTCGGTCAGTGGGGTTCGGCCGCGCCCAGCTGCCGGTGTCGTCAGTACTCATCACATTGCTCCTCGAAGAATGGAACAACGATACGGAACGCGAATCAGAACCGTCGTAGACGGGTCAGCATGGTGGGCTCAGACGGAGGTCAACGGCCCGTCGTCAGGCTCAGCGGCCTGCTCACTGTCGAGCAAGGGTGCCTCGCCAGCATGGAACTTGGCCTCGCCTGCTTCGATGGCTTCGAGCAGGTGGATCGAGATGTCAGCGACCTTGACTTCGTCCTCTTCCTTGCCCGCAGCCTTCACGCCGTCGTCGAGCATGATGTAGCAGAACGGGCAGGCAGTGGCGACGCGCGATGCCCCAGTCGAGATGGCCTGCTCGGCTCGCTCGTCGTTGACCTTCACGCCGGTGTTCTCTTCCATCCACATGCGGGCGCCACCGGCACCACAGCACATGCCCTTGGTGCCGTTGAGCGACATCTCGACGACCTCGATGCCCTTGATGGCGCCAACGACCTTGCGCGGTGCGACGTAGATGTCGTTGTGGCGACCGAGGTAGCACGAGTCGTGATATGTGATGCGCTCTTCAAGCGTGGCCTGGCTCACGTCGAGCTGACCCGACTCGATGAGCTGCTCGAGCAGCTGCGTGTGGTGAATGACTTCGTAGTTGCCGCCGAGCTGCGGGTACTCGTTCTTCAACGTGTTGAGGCAATGCGGGCACTGGGCGATGATCTTCTTGACGCCCATCTCGTTGAGCATCTCGACGTTCGGCTGGGCCAGCATCTGGAACAGGTACTCGTTGCCCGAACGGCGAGCGGAGTCGCCGGTACACATCTCGGACGGGCCGAGGATGGCGACGTCAATTCCAGCGCGCCGCAGCAGTTTGGCCATCGACTGGGTGACCTTCTTGTTCTTGTCGTCGAACGAGCCAGCGCAGCCGACCCAGTAGAGGTATTCGCTCTTGAGTGCCTCGCCGGGGTCGACGATGTCGACGAACTCGAGGCCCTCAGCCCAATCGCCACGCTCACCCTGGTTGAGGCCCCACGGGTTGAACTGATTCTCCATCGCCCGGTAGGCGTTGCCGAGTTCAGCGGGGAAGTTCGACTCCATCAGCGACAGGTAGCGGCGCATGTCAAAGATCTTGTCGGTGATCTCGATGTTGACCGGGCAGATGTCGTCGCACGCCTTGCAGGTGGTGCAGGCCCAGATCTCTTCGGGGGTGATGCGGTCGAACAGGTTGTTGGCCGGGATGGTGATCTCTTTGTCCTCGCTGAGCGGAGGACTGGTGGCCGGAGTACCCGATGCGGCCATGACGGCGCCGGCCTTGAGGACGATCTCGCGCGGGTCGAGCGACTTGCCCGTGGCATGTGCCGGACAGACTGACGTGCAACGTCCGCACATCGTGCAGGCATCGAGGTCGAGCAGTTGTTTCCACGTGAAGTCCTCGACCACCGAGGCGCCGAACGACTCGAGTTCGGTCTCCATGAGGTTCGGCATCGGTCGCATGGCACCCTTCGGACGGTCCTTGTCCTTGAGATACATGTTGATCGGCGACGTGAAGATGTGGCGCAGCATCGTGATCGGCAAGATGGTGAGGAAGGCAACGAAGCTGGCGACGTGGCCAATCCACCACCACTGGTGCCAGGTCTCGAGGCTTGCCTGCGACCAGCCGTCGACCAGCGTGGAGAGCGGGTAGCCAATGAAGCTCCACTGCTCGTAGTTCGGGCCACCCTCGAGGGCGATGCGGAACATCTCGGCGCCGTAACCGGTGACACCGATGGCGAAGAAGACGCCGAGAATGATCGCGTGTTCGGGCTTGCTCTTGATGCGAATGCGGTACGGCCGCTGCACGTAACGGCGCACGATGGCCCACACGATGCCGCCGAGGAACACGAGGCCAGCGAGGTCACCGATGAAGGCGTAGGCCTTGTACGTGGTGCCGTGGAGGAACTTGAGCTCCTCGGGCATCTGGTGGTCCACTTCGAGCACCGTCGTGACGCCAAGCAGCACCAGGAAACCGAAGTAGATCATCGAGTGCATCAGGCCGGCCCCGGCATCGCGCAGCAGGGTCTGCATGTAGACGCCAGCGCGGAAATCCTTGAGTCGCTGCTTGGCGTTCTTGGCCGTGGTGTGACGTTGCGACGGTGCGCCCCGCTCCCAGTTCTTCATCCGGAAGCTGAACATGATGCCGACCCAAATGAGCAGGACCGGGATGACCGTGTAGAACACGATCTGGATCGGACCGGGGATGTTGACGAAGACCGTGCGGTGCACGGCGTTGTCGTTTTCCCAACCGGTGATCTGCGGGATCACGCCGGAGACAAGCGTGAACACGCCAGCAAAGGTGAACAGAACGAGCGCGAGCTGGTTCGGCTTGAACCGCTTCGGCGATTGGGTGGCGGCGTCGGCCTCGGGAGAATCTGTGGCAGCACTCATGCGCCCGCAAATCTAACCGCGAGTAACCACGCGCTTCATTTCTGCTGCGAGTTGCCCTCTATCCGCGCAAGTACGCCAAGCCGTGCAGGAAGAACTCCACGGCCCGACCGAGCGGTTCTTCGACGATGTCCAACTCGGAGAACGTGAGCGTGGCGCCGAAGGGCGCGGTCCAGTACTCGGCTGGTCCCGGGCGTTCGGGACCCCACGGACCGACATAGAGATAGGGCTCGTTGAGGCCGCCATCGCCCGCTGCAGCCCCGAGGTTCACTCGCACGTCAGGCTTCGCCGCAAGGTCGATGCCGAAGTCGAAGTGCTCGGGCCACAGGCGGCCAACCGATGCCTCGGCACCTGGGATCGAGGCAACAGCTTCTTCCATCGCACGTTGGCCGACGAGGTACCACTCGCCGAGGACCGAGGACGTGACGCTGTCGAGGATGATGAGTTCGTCCGGGTCGCCCAGCGGTGGTGTGTCACCGCCGACCCAGAAGTCGGGGTCGGGCTCGAAACCGATCGCATTGCAGAGGCCCCGGATCGTGTTGCCGACGACGATCTCGACTTGTGTTGTTGCGGTCAGCTCGCGGACGTCGTCACCAACGACGCGCTCGATGAACATCGAGCCGCCGACCAGTCGGACGCGTTCGCGCTGCGGCCCGACCGGAGGTGTGCCGAAGCCGCCCGGCAACGGGACGAGGTCGAACAGCCCGTCGTGACGGAATCGGGCCTGACCCAGGACGTGACTGGCGAGTCGTTGCGCGACGAGTCTCTGCTGCTCCCAGTTGTCTGGCAACGGATGAAAGTTCATCCGGCCATTCTCTCAGACTCTCAGCCCATGTAAGTGCGGTCCATCACGCGAATGCGTGATGCGAGTGCACCCATCAGCTTGTGTGCAATCGAGGGCACCTCGTTGAGCACGTTGATGAAACGGCGCTGGTCGATGACCAACAGCGTGCAGTCCGTGGCACACACCACCGACGCGGTACGGGGGCCGTGGTCGAGCAGCGAGAGCTCAC
>CAXMZV010000435.1:0-4262 GCA_964199985.1 Candidatus Ilumatobacter isfjordensis
GGCGAAGAAGCCGAGCAGCAAGGTGCCGACGACACCACCGATCAGGTGAACGGCGATGACGTCGAGACTGTCGTCGCAATCCATCTTCTCCTTGATGCCCAGCGCCAGGAAGCGGAGCACGCCAGCCGCAGAACCGATGATCAGGGGTGCTGGGCCACCCACGAAGCGAGCGCACGGAGTGATTGCGATCAGGCCGGCGAGCGAGGTGCGTGTTGACGAGTGCCTGTGTGGCGACGCCGTCGGCATCCGTTGAACACCCACTTGGCGGCGGGGATGTAGACGAGCACGGACCAGAATCCGACCAGGACGGCATACGAGCCGAACTTCAATCGGTCAGCGGTTGCGCCCGTGATCAATGCGGGGGTGATGACGGCGAACATCATCTGGAACGCAACCAGCGCCATGCCAGGGATGTCGCCGTCGAGCACCTCATTCACGTTTGCGTACCCGTCACGTGTCGCCGACGACGACTGGCGGGTACGCAAACGGCGGTGGCCGAAAACGACCGATTCCCCGGGCTGCAGGAGCCCGGGGAATCAGCGCAGCGAATCGCTACGTTGCGAGTCGCCGATCTGTACCGCAGTTCAGACCGGAGCGATCAGACGGCGTCGCCGCCCTCCTCGCCCGTACGAATCCGAACAACCCGATGGACTTCGGTGATCCAGATCTTGCCGTCACCGATCTTGCCGGTCGCTGCCGACGCCGTGATGGCGTCAACGATCGAGTCGACGTCGGCGTCGTCGACGACGACTTGGATGCTGACCTTTGGAACGAAGTCGATTTTGTACTCCGCTCCTCGGTAGGTCTCCGTGTGTCCGCCTTGGCGGCCGAAGCCGCGGACTTCACTCACGGTGATGCCGGCAGAGCCGGCGGCTTTCAGTGCGTCTTTGACGTCATCGAGCTTGAACGGCTTGATGACTGCAGTCACGAGTTTCATGTTGATTTCTCTCTTTCTCTGTCAGTCAGTCGTTCAGGCGTAGGCCGGATCGTTGGAGTAGCCGGCCATGCCGTGCTCGGGAACGTCGAGGCCTTCGACCTCTTCTTCTTCACTCACACGGAGGCCGATGGTGGCCTTGAGTGCGCCGAAGACGATGAGGCTGGCAACGCCGACCCACACGAGGATGATCAGCACCATGAGGGTCTGCACAGCGAGCTGCTCGAAGCCGCCGCCGTAGAAGAGGCCAGCGTCTTCACGGCCAAGGAACGCATCGTCGTAGCGAGCGAACAGGCCGATGGAGAGCACACCCCACATGCCGACCACGCCGTGCACGCTGATGGCGCCGACCGGATCGTCGATCTTGATCTTGTCGAAGAACAGCACCGAGAAGACGACGATCACGCCGCCGACAGCACCGATGACGATCGACATGATCGGCGTTGCGGTGCCACACGGTCCGGTGATGGCCACGAGGCCGGCGAGCACGCCGTTGCCGACGAAGGCGATGTCGGGCTTGCCGGTCTTCATCCAGATGACTGCAGCGGTGGTGAGACCGCCGGCGGCAGCCGCGAGGATCGTGTTCAGCGCAATGCCGGTGACAAGGTTGTCAGCTGCGAGTTCGGAGCCGGGGTTGAAGCCGAACCAGCCGAGCCAGAGGATGAACACACCGAGGATGGCGAACGGGATGTTGTGACCCGGGATCGCTCGGGCAGTGCCGTCTTCGGCGAACTTGCCCTTGCGAGCGCCGACGAGCTTGGCGCCGACGAGTGCAGCAACACCGCCCGTCATGTGGACTACACCCGAACCTGCGAAGTCGGAGTACACCGCATCGCCGATCGAGAGGCCGGCAATGAAGCCGCCGCCCCACGTCATGTGGACCACGACGGGGTAGATGATGCCGCACATGAACACACCGAAGATGAGGTACGACGTGAACTTCGTCCGCTCAGCCATGGCCCCCGAGCAGATGGTGACTGCGGTGGCGGCGAACACGGCCTGGAAGAAGAAGAACGTTCCGTGGGACAGGTTGATGACACCACTTCCGCCGAGGGCGTTGATGTCGAGATCGTTCATGAAGAACCATCCGCCTTCGGTGCCGAAGAAGTCGTTGCCGCTGCTGAATGCCAGGGCGTAACCCGTGGAGAAAAAGGCGAGGATGCCGATGATCGCGTCAGCCATGTTCTTGGCGAAGATGTTGACGACGTTCTTGGCACGGGTGAGTCCTGCTTCGACGAGCGCGAAGCCCGCCTGCATGAAGAAGACCAGACAGCCGGCGATGAACACCCAGATGTTGTCGAGGACAGCTTGGACCTCGGATGCTTCTTGAGCAATGACAGTGCCGGGCATGAGGGCAACGAGGGCAGTGACGCCACCGATGCCGGAGATGATTCGAAGCGCCTTATTGCGCACGGGTTCCTCCAAAGGATTGGGTTGAGGGGAAAGGGATTTGCTTGGAGAATCCAGTGGCGTCGTTGCCGTCCGGATTGCGAGGCGCAAGCTACGGAGGTCGAGTTGCGGGCTTGTCGCCGCAGTGTTTCCAGCGCGTGAATTGGTCGCCCGGTGTGACCAAACCTCATCAAGGCTGTCCAACGCAGTGGGGTGCGAGGCCGGGTCGGTCCGGAGACGATCGCCCTCCCTGGTGGGGGAGAACGTCGTCTCGACGGGAATCGAAAGAATTTGGACGGTCGCCCGCCCCCTGGGGGATCCAGTTCGCTCGAGGGGGGTGAGTTACTGGCTGAAGGGGGCAGGGCGACCGTGGAGCGCAACCTACGTGAGTGATGTTGCGCAACTGTGCGATTTTCGTGAACGAGCTGTGAACAGTCGCTGGCCGTTCCGTGCTGGACGGCGATGACGGGACGGGTGGCACACCACTGTGATTCGAAGCGTTCGCTCCCTGCACACAAGAATGGTGAAATGGATCTGACGTACCCGAACGAAGCCGAAGAGTTCCGCGCCGAGATCAAGGCGTGGCTGCACGACAACCTGCCTGACGGCTGGTTCGACGACGGCTTCGAGATGACGGCCGAGGGGCGTCAGGAGTTCAACGCAACGTGGCCGGAGAAGCTCTTCGAAGGCGGCTGGATTTGTGCCACCTGGCCGGCCGAATACGGCGGCAAGGGCCTTACCACGATGCAGGGCGTTGCTCTGTCCGAGGAATTCGCCAACGCGAAGGCACCGATGCGCGGCGATTTCTTCGGCGACACACTGGTCGGTCCGACGTTGCTGCAGTGGGGCACCGAGGAGCAGAAGAAGGAGTTCCTCCCGGGCATCCTGCAGGGTCGGACTCGCTGGTGTCAGGGATTCTCTGAACCCGACTCTGGTTCGGATCTTGCCTCGATCAAGACCACAGCGGTGCTCGACGGCGACGAGTGGGTCATCAACGGCCAGAAGGTGTGGACCACCCAGGGTCACCACGCCGACTATTGCTTCCTGCTCACGCGCACCGACCCTGATGTCAAGAAACATGCGGGCATCTCCTACATGCTCGTCCCGATGAAGCAGGACGGGGTCGAGGTTCGTGGCATCACGCAGCCCGATGGCACGGCTGAGTTCTGCGAGGTCTTCTTCTCCGATGCGCGCTGCGCGAAGGACGCCGTTGTTGGCGGCGTCAACAACGGCTGGAAGGTCGCGAACTCCACGCTCGGATTCGAGCGAGGGCAGTCAGCCACGACTGGCTTCCGTCGATTCGCCGAGGAGTATCGGCTCCTCGTCGAGAAGGCGAAGGAGAACGGTGCCATCAACGACCCGCACATCAGGCAGCGGCTGATGCAGTACTACAGCAAGATCGAGATCCTGCGTTTCAACGGACTCCGCAATCTCACCGCCACGCTCAACAAGAGCAAGGACATGGGCACCGTTGCGCTCGGCGCGACGAACAAGATGTTCTGGACCGAGATGCATCAGCGAGCGATGGAACTCGCTCTCGACATCTATGGCACTGACTCCATGCTGATCGACTCGGGGCCCGAGGCGGGTGGTTGGCCGGGCGCTGCACGCGACAAGCGGCGCGACAGCTATCCGGTGAGTCCGATGATGTCGTCGTTCTTCTTCTCCCGCTCCGAGACGATCTGGGGTGGCACCAGCCAGATCCAGCGCAACATCGTCGGCGAGCGTGTGCTCGGACTGCCGAAGGAGCCGAAGCCACCAACTGGCGGCTGAGCCGTCTCGTAGTCTCTCGGCCATGACAATCCGAATTGGTGTGATCGGTGCCGGCGGAATGGGCCGCGAGCACATCAAGAATCTCGCAGCGATCGACGATGTCGAGGTCGTGGTGGTCGCTGACGTGGATGCCACCGCCGCACTCGACGCAGCGGGACTCTGCGAT
>CAXMZV010000436.1:0-4261 GCA_964199985.1 Candidatus Ilumatobacter isfjordensis
GCGTAGATCAGGCCAAGAATCGAGTCGAGGTTGGAGCTGAGGCCGTCGAGGAACTCATCGCGGCTGAGCGCGTTGATGGTCGGAGTGTCGATGGCCACATCGATGGCGTCGGAGACATCGCCATCACTGACGACGTACACATAGGTGGCTGGCTGATCGGCTCCGAACGGTTCTCGTGCCGCCTGGTCAGCGATGATCGACGGTGCCGCAAGGCCTGGCAGTGCGCTCTTGACGATGACGCCGACCTCCAATGGTGTTGGACCGGTCTGGGTTCGGACGGTGATCGTGTCACCGATCACGACATCGAGGCGGTCCGCCAAGTCCTCGGTCACCAACACGGCTGTGCCAGTGATGGCGTCGAGTGAGCCGTCGAGCACGTTGAAGTCATAGATGAGTGGGAGGCCAGCAGCGTCCACGACGCCGACACCACTGCCGCCCGGCCCTCCGCGGCTACTCCCGTCCGGCTGGGCCTTGCTGGTGACATCGCCGACCGCGACGACGTCAATCGGCACAACCGTCTCGACACCGTCGACGCCCTCGATCGCCGACACCATCGCGTCGGTGACCGTGGCCTCTGGGAAGTTGCCGACACCCTGCACGACGACATCGGCGACGAGTTCGGTGTCGGCGTCACCAGACGTGAATTCCCCGATGGTGGACGCCATCAGCGTGAAGAAGGAAACCAGTGCGACGCCGATCATCAGCGCAGACGAGGCCGCGGCGGTACGCGAGGCATTGCGGCTGAGGTTGCGGCTCGCAATCAGTCCGGGCGGGCCAGCACGGTTGAACACTGGTGCGGCGAGCTTTCCTGCCACGTGGATGAGGGTCTCACCCATGAAGTACAGGCCGACGAACAACAAGAAGATGCCGAGACCGGTGATCGCCGCATTGCCCTGGATGGCACCGAACGCGAGCAGGACGAGCCCCAGCCCACAACCGGCCGACCCGATGATCTGTCGGCGGCGACTGGCCCCAGCCGGCTCCACATCAACCGATCGCAGCGCCTCGATCGGCGGCACCGCTGACGCTTTGCGCGCGGGGAGAATCGACGAAGCGACCGTGACGCCGACGCCGACAATCACACCAATGATGAGTGCCGTCGGCGAGAGGCTGTCGTTGCGTTCGATCGTGAAGCCAGCCGCATCGAGGACGGAATCGAGGACGTCGACGCCCCACACACCGAGCACCAGCCCAGCGACCGTCCCCGCGATGCCGAGGATGAGGGCCTCGATCACGACCTGGCCGGTGAGTTGACGTTGTGTGGAGCCGATGAGGCGAAACAGCGCCAGCTCTTGGGTGCGCTGCGCCATCGACACCGTGAACGTGTTGGCCACGATGACCGAACCCACGATGATGGCGACCACGGCGAAGACGACCAGGAAGATCTCGAAGAACCCCAGGAATGCGTTGAGGTCTTCGGCCTGCTCCTCGGCCCATTCGGTTCCGGTCTGCACGATCAGGCTGGCGTCGACCAGCTCGGCGACAGCGTTGATGTCCGCACCGGCAATCAACAGGCGGTCGTACCCGGCGCCGGGGACACCGTTGACGATGTCGAACACCGGGCTGTCCGGGACCAACATCACCGTGGATTGGTACGGGGCGTTGCCCTGGCCGCCGAACTCGGCGAGGCCGGTGAGCGTGAACTCGTTGGCACCGAGTCCGGTGATGACGGTCACGGTGTCTCCGATGCTGAGACTCGCACGCTTGGCCGTGGTGGTGTCGATCAGTATCGACGTCTGATCCACAGGTGCTTCGCCAGCGCCCAGGGTGTACGCATTGAGCGGTGAGTCCCCGAGCCACGGAACAGCGATGTTGGCGGACGCGACGTCTTGGCCTGCCGGGTCACCGGCGGAGGTGAGGACCTGCGCATAGGGGTCGGACAGTCCCACGGCCTCGAAGCCGGCATTCGACAGCGTCGCCAGAGTGGCAGGGTCGACAGGCGCGATGGTTGCTCCGGCCGGCCCAGCGGCCTCCGCCACCTCGGGCCCCGACACGACGACGTCAACGTCGTCGTAGGCCGCGGTGAGGGGTTCACCGACGTTCGAGATCGAGAAGGTGAGCAGCAGTGTGGCGACGATGAACGCAACCGCCAAGGCGATGGCAAGCAGCGTCAGTGCATACCGGTTGCGGTTGTACCACGCGATCTTCAGGGTTCGTCTGAGCATCAGCTGAGCTCTTTGATCTTTGCGAGCACATCGTCGACCGTCGGGTCGGACGCTTGGCCGACGAGTTGGCCGTCCTGGACGTACACGACCGTGTCGGTGTAGCTGGCTGCCACGGCGTCATGGGTCACCATCACGATGGTCTGGCCCAGCGTGTCGACGGCGCGGCGAAGGTAGGCGAGCAGTTCGCCGGAGGTCTTCGAGTCGAGCGCGCCGGTGGGCTCATCGGCGAAGATCACTTCCGGCTTGGGGATCATCGCTCGAGCGATCGCCACCCGTTGTCGCTGGCCGCCGGACAGTTGGCTGGGCCGGTTGTTGAGGCGATTCTCGATGCCGAGGACGCCAGTCAGTTCGGCGAGGAACTCCTTGTCGACCTCATGGCCGTCGAGATCAATCGGCAGCGTGATGTTCTCGCGGGCCGTCAGCGCCGGGACCAAGTGGAACGACTGGAAAATGAAGCCCATCTTCGACCGACGCAGAACCGACAACTCGTTGTCGCTCAAGGTGGACACATCCACATCTCCGATGAACGCCTGACCCGACGACAGCCGGTCGAGCCCGCTCTGGCAGTACATCATGGTGGACTTGCCCGAACCTGACGGGCCCATCACCGCAGTGAATTGACCCCTCTTGAAGGAAAGCGTGACGTCATCGATCGCGCTGACCGCGGCGTCACCCTCGCCGAACACCTTGACGGCGTTCACCAACCTGGCGACCGAGTCGGATTCGGCCACAGTGGCGGCGTCGGAAGCATGAGCAGCGGTGTCAGACACGGCTGAGATGGTACGAGCGTGGTTTGGATTGAGCGAGTTGGCGTTCGCTTCGGCACACTGACCAGATGAGTTTGTGGCGCCTACTCCGGACCCATCTCGGCCCGTACCGCAGGTTGCTGACCGTCGTCATCGTGCTCCAGGCGATTCAGACCGCTGCTGCGTTGATGCTGCCCACACTCAACGCCGACCTGATCGACAACGGCGTGCTGCTCGGCGACAACGCCTACATCTGGCGAACCGGCGGCATCATGCTCGCGTTCAGCTTCGTCCAGATCGTGTTCGTCATCGCCGCCGTGTGGTTCGGTGCGCAGGCGGCGATGAGCTTCGGGCGAGACCTGCGCCGCGACATCTTCCAGCAGGTCAACAGCTACTCGGCTCGCGAAGTCGGCCAGTTCGGTGCACCGTCGCTCATCACGCGCGTCACCAACGACGTCCAGCAAGTGCAGATGCTCGTCGTGCTCGCCTGCACGATGATGATCGCCGCCCCGATCACGATGGTGTTCGGCATCATTTTCGCGATCCGCGAAGACGTCGGGCTGTCGGTCATCATGCTCGTCGCCATCCCGATTCTGATCGTGGTGCTCGGCATCATCATCAGCCAAATGGTTCCCACCTTCCAGGTGATGCAGCTCAAGGTCGACCGTGTCAATGCCGTGCTGCGCGAACAGATCACCGGCATCCGCGTCGTGCGTGCCTTCGTCCGCGAACCCGAAGAAGTTGCACGTTTCGCCGAGGCAAACGACGACCTGACAGCGACATCGCTCCGTGCAGGGCGGCTGATGTCGCTGATGTTCCCGACGGTCACCCTGTTCATCAGCATGTCGAGTGTCGCGGTCTTGTGGCTCGGCGCCGACCAGATCAACGCCGGCGACATGGAGATCGGCTCGGTCGTGGCATACCTCAGCTACCTCGTCCAGGTGTTGATCGCGGTCGTGATGCTGACGTTCATGGTGTCGATGATGCCGCGTGCAGCAGTGGCTGCGGAACGCATCGAAGAGGTGCTCGATACCGACTCGTCCGTCGTCCCGCCGACGTCGCGGATCACCACGGTGACCGAGCGCGGAACGGTCGACTTCGACAAGGTCGGGTTCACCTACCCGGGCGCGACCAGTCCGGTGTTGTCGGACATCTCGTTCCGGGTCAGCCCGGGACGCACCACCGCCATCATCGGCAGTACGGGCTCGGGCAAGTCGACCATCGTCGACCTCGTGCCGCGTCTGTTCGACACGACCGAGGGGACGGTGTCGATGAACGGCATCGACGTCCGCCAACTCGATCCCGACCTGTTGTGGGGTTCGATCGGCTACGTGCCGCAGAAGCCATATC
>CAXMZV010000437.1:0-4248 GCA_964199985.1 Candidatus Ilumatobacter isfjordensis
CGCCCGTGACAATGTCGGCGTCGAGTGGGATGGCGCCCAGGAACGTGACATCGAGTTCGGCACTCATGTGTTCGCCACCACCCTGGCCGAACACGTCGGTGTCGGTGCCGCAGTGGGGGCAGGTGAAGGTGCTCATGTTCTCGACGATGCCGAGGATGGGGACATTGACCGTTTCGAACATCCGCAGACCGCGTCGAGCGATCTTCAAGCTGACGTCTTGGGGTGTGGTGACGATCACGACGCCGGACAGTCGCAGGCTTTGGGCGAGTGTGAGTTGGGTGTCGCCCGTTCCGGGCGGCAGGTCGAGGATCAGGTAGTCGAGCTCTCCCCAGTCGACCTGGGCGACCAGCATTTGGAGGTACTTGGAGACCATGGGGCCGCGCAGGATGGCGGGGTTGTCGTCGTTTCGGAGCAGGCCCATCGAGGCTGCCTTGACGCCATAGCGTTCAGGGGGAACCATTCGGCCATCGGCAGTCGCGAAGGGCAGTTCGTCGACGTCCAAGCCGAGCATGCCGGGGATGCTGGGGCCGAGGATGTCGGCGTCGACGAGGCCGACCCGGCTCCCACTCTGGGACAGAGCGATTGCGAGGTTGACGGCGACGGTCGATTTGCCGACCCCGCCCTTGCCGCTGGCGACAGCGACGATGTTGCGAATCCCTGGAAGCTTGTTCCCCGACGGTTCGGGCGCGGACGCTGTCGGTTTCTCGGTCAACGAGATCGACTGTGGCGCGACATCTGGCTTCGACGACGCTGGTGCTGCGTCGCGCGGCGCGGCGGCGCCGGGCAGTTCTGATGGCGGGGATGTCGGCGAGGCCGCTTCGCTCGCGGCCTTGCTCGATTTGCGGGATATTCGACGTCGATGAAGGGGCATTCGCCTGGTCACTCCTCTGCCGATTCGATGACCCGTTCCAGGGCGCCGTCGGGGATGCGGGCGATACCGTCTGATCTGGCTGGGTTGGCGGTGCCGT
Organism: Candidatus Ilumatobacter isfjordensis; assembly: GCA_964199985.1. Lineage (GTDB taxonomy): Bacteria > Actinomycetota > Acidimicrobiia > Acidimicrobiales > Ilumatobacteraceae > Ilumatobacter_A > Ilumatobacter_A isfjordensis. The sequence goes on from CAXMZV010000437.1 coordinate 969, forward strand.
CGAACAGCTTCTCGGCACCGGAGTTCTCCGCCGATTCCTTGACGTAGTAGAGGCCGTCGTGCGGGCCGGAGAACACGTCGGGGGCGATCTCTTCGCGGAGGCCAGAGCCGAGGTCTTGGTCGATCCATACCTTCATGGGGTTGGTCCTTTCTGTAGCAACCAGGGTGTGCAGCAAGGAGCGGTCACATCATTCCGAGTTCGAGTCGGGCGACATCTGAGAGGCGTGTGGCGTCCCATGGGGGATCGAAGACGAGTTTCACTTCGACTTCGTCGACGCCGGGTAGAGCGGCCACGGCGTCGTGGAGGTCTTGGCGCAAGATGTCTCCCATCCCGCAGAACGGGGCGGTGACCGACATGTCGATGTCGACGTGCCAGGCACCGTCGGCTTGTTCGTTGGTGTCGACGCGGTAGACGAGGCCGAGTTCGACGATGTCGACCGGTATTTCGGGGTCGTACACGGTGGCTGCTGCTTCCCACACCCGATCCACGCTGAACGGCGTGTCATCCGTGACGTCGGGCTTGGCGGCGACGGCGACGAAACCGAAGTCGATTGAGTCCGCTGCGCTGAGGCGTGCCATTTCGCCCTCGGTGGTGGTGACGGTTGCGGTCCCGCCGAGGGCTTGGAGCAGCGTGACCCGGTCGCCTGCGGTGAGCGTGACGCTGTGTCCGGCTGGAATGATCGTCACCACGCAGTCGCGTGGCAGCGTGAGTCTCTTGGTCGCGCTGACGGTGACTTGCTGATCAGTCATTGGTGTGTCGCAGACGGTCAAGGATCCATTCCCGGACGGTTTCGATGCCGACGTCATCAACGGCTTGGTCGGCGAATCCGTTGATCAGGAGTCGACGCGCCTTGTCGGCCGGGATGCCTCGGGAGCGCAGGTAGTACATCGCCGTTTCGTCCAACTGGCCGACGGTGGCGCCGTGCTTGCAGGCGACCTCGTCGGCGAGGATCTCGAGGCGGGGCTGCGTGTTGATCTCCGCCCGGTTGGACAGTAGAAGGTTGTCGTTGGATTGTGTTGCGTCGGTGCCGTCAGCGCCTGGGCGCACGTCGATGCCGCCGTTGAAGATGCCGGTGCTGTCGTCATCGAGCACGCCGCGGTATGACTGGCGGCTCGTGCAGTCTTCGGCGTCGTGGACCACGGTGATCTGCTGATCGAGGATCTGTTCACCGGAACCGACGAACAGCCCGGACAGATCGGCGTGTGCGCCGACGCCTGCGAGGTGGACGTCGTATGCGAGGCGTCCGTACGAGGCGCCGAGGTTGAACGATCGGGCTCGCAACGTACTGCGAGCCTGCTGGGTGACATCGACCCGGCTGAGGTGGACGTGGCTGGCGGGAACGTCTTGGAGCAGCACGTGGTCAAGTGCTGCGCCGTGGCCGAGCGAGACGGTCGTGCGGACGTTCGATCCGCCGACATCGTTGCCGACACCGAGCCGCGTTTCGATGACGGTTGCCGAACTGCCGGCACCGAGGCGGATCACGGTGTGGGTGCAAGACCCGTTCTGTAGTTGGGCGGGCATGGCGATATCGACGATGTGGATCGGCTCGTCGAGGACGACGCCGTCGGCGACATCAATCACCGTGCCGCCGTCGGCGAATGCGATGTTGAGCGCCGTGTAGGCGTCGAGGACCTCATCGTCGACAACGCCGCCGTCGTCATCGGAACCGGCCAGCTGTCGCACGTTCACGAGCGCGTCAGCCGGTGTCGACAGGCGAAGCCCGTTGGGTTTCGTCAAGTTCGACCGGTCGGGGTCGACGCTGCCGTTGACGACGACGATGCGCGGGCCGTTGAGGGTGGGGATCTGCTCGTCGAGTGCTGCGGGGAGGTCTCCGAACAACTGGACCGGCGGCCCGAACGACAGTTCTGCGAGCTGTCGGTGCGGGGCGTATCGCCAAGCCTCGTCGCGCCGCGTCGGGTATCTGACGACGCCGATCCGGTCGAGCGAGTCGAGGCGGGCGGCCGGCGTTGGGTCCGTTTCGACCGGCGTTGTGGTCGGCGTCATCATGATGTTGCTCCGGTGAGCGGTCGATCGGGCACGCCGTCGAGGTCGTGGTTGACGAAGTCTGCGTAGCCGTGGTCTTCGAGGTGCAGGGCGAGCGTGTGGTCACCGGACTCGACGATGCGCCCGTCCACGAGCACGTGCACGAAGTCGGGCTGGATGTAGTCGAGGAGCCGCTGATAATGGGTGATCATGACCACGGAACGCTCCGGGCTGCGCAACGCGTTGACACCGCCGGCGATGACGCGCAGGGCGTCGATGTCGAGACCCGAGTCGGTCTCGTCGAGCACCGCCAGACGCGGTTGCATGATGGCCATCTGCAAGATCTCGTTGCGCTTCTTCTCGCCGCCACTGAAGCCGGCGTTGACTGGACGATCAAGGAAGTCCTGTTTCATCTCGACGAGTTCCATTGCTTCCTTGGCCACGGCCAGGAAGTCGCGGGCGCCGATCTCGGTGTCGCCTCGGGCGCGACGAACCGAGTTCAGCGCGGTACGCAGGAAGTACATGTTGTTGACCCCGGGGATCTCCACCGGGTACTGGAACCCGACGAACATGCCCGCCGCGGCGCGAGCTTCGGGCTCCAATTGGAGCAGGTCGGCGCCGTCGAGCGTGGCGACGCCGCCGATCTCGTAGCCGTCGCGGCCGGCGAGAGCGTGCGCGAACGTGCTCTTGCCCGAGCCGTTCGGGCCCATGATCGCGTGGACCTCGCCGGCACCGACATCGAGGTCGAGTCCGTTGAGGATCTTCTTGCCATCAATGGCGGCGGTGAGGTTCTTGACGTGCAGCATCAGCCGACACTTCCTTCCAGGCTGACGCTCAGCAATCGCTGAGCTTCGACGGCGAACTCCATCGGGAGTTCGTTGAATACTTCGCGGCAGAAGCCGTTGACGATCATCGACATTGCGTCTTCTTCGGTCATGCCGCGCTGGCGGCAGTAGTACAACTGGTCCTCGCCGATGGTCGACGTCGAGGCCTCGTGCTCGATCTGCGCACCGGGGTTCTTGACCTCGATGTACGGGATCGTGTGCGCACCGCAGTCCTTGCCCAGCAGCAGCGAGTCGCACTGCGTGTAGTTGCGGGCGTTCTCCGCAGAGCGCATCACCTTGACCAGGCCCCGGTAGGTGTTCTGGCCGTGACCGGCCGAGATCCCCTTCGAGATGATCGAGCTGGTCGTGTCCTTGCCGATGTGGATCATCTTCGTTCCGGTGTCGGCCTGCTGACGCTTGCTCGACAATGCCACCGAGTAGAACTCGCCGATCGAACGGTCACCTTGCAGGAT
>CAXMZV010000438.1:0-4246 GCA_964199985.1 Candidatus Ilumatobacter isfjordensis
GGTTGCGCTCAGTCACAGGCGGGTCGTTGGGTTCGTCGCCGGGCACGAGCCGTTCCCATTCCGCCAGGGCGAGTTCCGACTGAGGATTCCACGGGCGTGCTTGACGCAGCGTTCCGGTCCGGTCCGGGCGGGCCGCCGGCCCCGGCACGGAGAGTGCGGGCTGCTGCGAGGATGTCGTCGTGCGCACCGACTCGTGGCCACGATCCTCAAGACGTCACATCCCCATGTTCTGCATCTGGTTCACTCCGCCCGGGTCGAGTCCCGGTGCCAGACCGGGTTCGAAGAGAACCAGAACGGCGAACACGAGACAGGCGCCGCCGACCACTCGGGCGAACGTCTCGCCGTGACGCCACAGCTTCTCGATCGCGATCACTGCGGCGAGCCCAACCATGGCGCCGACGTTCATCACACCGAACGCGACCATGAGCAGCATCAGTGCCCAGCAGCAGCCCAGGCAGAACCAACCGTGGCTGGCACCTGCCCGAACGTCGCGCCATCGACCAGTGAAGCCGAGGTAGTGCATGAGATGGCCGAGTGGGCTGCGGCAGTGGCTCAGGCATCGGAACTTCAGAGGCGTGAGCTGAAAGACGCCTACCAGTGCGAACGTGCCGGCCGCGACCCCCTGGGCCACGTTCGGTCGATCCGCTGCGAGGTCACCGAACCAGGCTGCGACGAAGTAGGCGAGCACGCCGACGGCCGTCCAGATGACGAGATACCCGAAGGCCAAGCCGGACAGGCGTGTCGCTCGATGGTCCACGACCGTCGCCCGATACGACAGCACGAATGGCGTGGCCGACGGCAGCATCATTGCCGACATCATCAACCCCCACATCACGACGAACGACACGAGGCTCATCCCCATCGTGCCCGGCATCGCACCCATGTCTGCAACGCGAACCCACGAGATGGTGAGCGCCCACGCGAGGATCGCTGATCCTGCGAGGACGAGTGAGGTGATCGGGACTCTACGTGTTTCGAGCACCGCCACGGCGCCCATCGGCGGTTACGCGGCCCAGGCGAAGGCGTTCGAGAACCCTGACAATCCGTCACCCGACCAGGAGATCCCGAACGCACTGTTCGACGCGGCGTCGACGTGGGCGACGTCGAGCGTCGGTCCCGCGGGGTGCACGACGATGTTGGTGAGTTGCACCTCGTCGCCCTCGGGTGTGACGTGCTTGGTCATCTGGTAGTCGATTGCATCACCGATGACCACGTGGCGCCGGTTGTCCTCGGTCGTGATGGTCACCGGCAACTTCTCGACGCCGAGGAACTCGCCGATCAGCGGCGCGAGGCCGGCCGGAGGACCACCGAGCGCACCGGAGAACACACTCGTGAGCGCCTCGGTCTGCTCATCGGACGCGCTGTCGTTCACGATCAGGCCGACCTTCCAGTTGCCGTCGGGCATCATCGGCGGCGTCTGGGCAATCATCACGCAAGTTGTCCCGGACACGTCGACGCCGTCAATCGATCCGGTGTCGATGTCGAACGCCAACGCAAGCCGGCAATCGTCGTTCGTCGCGACTCGAGCCATGTTCGACCAAGTACACGGACAAATTGCATCGCAGGAACAGTTCTCGTAGAACGTCCCGTTCAGATTCCAAGTCATCACTCCACCCCCAGGTGTCGTAGGAACAAACGGTACCTCACTCCACGGCCGCCCCTCGACAAACCACTTCACGACCGCTCCTGTAGGGCCAAGCCCGGTACCGGCGCCAGGGCAGAGAATCGGGCGCAATCGACGCCCGGCCAGTACTCAACAATCGGGCAGCGAGACGCACGACAACTCCGCCAGCGCATCTCGGAACCGACCGATCGTCTGAACGATCTGGAGCGAGTCGTCCCGATCGAACGTGCCGTTCCTGAGCAGGGTGGGGCTCCCGTCTGAGGTGTTGATATGCGTGCGCTAGCCGTTGCTTCGTCGGTTGGTTCAGCCGCGCGCTGTTCGACAGAAGTCGATCTCGATCTCGGTGGAGGCGACGACACCTGTCGCACCGATCCATTCGACGGTGACGGGTCCTTCGACATCGACGTACTCGCTGAACAGCAGGTTGGTTGAGGGATCGATCTGCCGGGTCGGTGTCTCGGTGAGTTGGTTGCCGTTCTGGGAGATCCGGACTGTTGTAACCGTCGTGGGGGCGATCCCGGTGACGAGTGCCCGGTCGTCGACGATCTTGACGAAGGTCTGTTCGCCGATCGTTCCACCGCAAGCGCTCTCGATGAATCGGTTGCCGACGCATTCGCTGCCATCGCTCTGATTTCCGACGACCAGCGTGTCGGCGTCATTGCTGCTCGCGTCATAACTCTGTCCGTGCTTGTCGTCGGGAACGGAAACGATCCAGGGGATCGTGTCGGGCCCTCGGACTCGACGAACGCCTTCAGCGATGTTCAGGAGTTCGTCCGGCGCGTCGTTGGCTGCCTTGACCCACACGAGCACGCCTGGGCGCTCGGACCACACGACGTATCGCGACGCTCCGTAGGTGTAGGCAACGGCTGGCTGCCCGCGCACGGTGACGTCTTCGATTCCTGCGTCTCCGATCTCGGGGTAGTTGCCCCATTCCTTGGCGTATTCGATCCGGGTGATGCCGGTGAACGTCGTACCGATTTCCACGTCGAGTGCGTCGGCGGCCTCGATGCCGGTGGTGTCGACGGTGATTGGCGGCGCCCTCTCGATCGACGCTGAGGAGCCGGACGCGATTGCTCTCAGGATGTGCGTCGAGCGTGCGCCCTAGGTCGTCGATGTTCATGACCAGCCCTAGGGTTTTGAGCTGTGATGGTCGACGAGCACGCGGATGAATATCCGCGAGTCGCCGGATGGTGACTCGACCACCGAAACAACGAAGGGAACGGCACCGAAGTTTGGGCCGGCTCCCTTCACGGCCAAGCTGTCATGTGAGGCGATCTCGTCGCACCGCGCAATCGGTTGAGCTTCTTAGAACGCGCGCCGATAGGTGGCCCGGTGAAGAACGAGCCGTGATGGAGGCTGGGTTCGAGCCGGATCGGTCCCACCTATCGGCGCGCGCTCTTAACACAATCTTGATTCAAGGTTCGGCCGTCAGGCGCCGAAACAATGAATCCGACCTAGCCTGCGTCGGGTTGCACACAACAAGGGAGACTCCAACATGATTCGACGAATCGCATTTGTCATGATCGCGGCCAGCACGCTGTTCGCCTCGGCCGGTGCTGTGGACGCAGCGCGAGGTGGCAACGGTGGCGGCGCCAAGGGAACGGGTGACACGACTGTGTTCACCCTTGACCAGGCCACACCGCTCGCGCACGGCCAGGCGATCACGTTCACCGTGAGCACGACCGCCACCGACCGACCGATGTCAAAGGTCGAGTGCTACCAAGGCGGTACCTACGTGTATCAGTCGACCCGCGGCCACTTCCAGGATTACTACGACTACTTCGGCGAGCCGGTTCATTACTTGTCGTCGATGGCATGGTCGTCGGGTGACGCAGACTGCACCGCGTCGCTGGTGTACCAGGCCAGGAACGGCCGCTCGCGTACCATCACCTCGTTCGACTTCCACGTCAGCGGCTGACGCGGCGGCGCCGTCGCGTCGTCGTCGGGCACCCCGTCCCGAGTGTGAGCGTCGGCGTCAACGATCAGCGCACGAATGGGACCGCCGGCACCGCGTCTTTCCGCCCTTCGCACAGGTCGGGTTGCTCTGTCGGAGCGAGCTCGAGCTGATCGCCGTCGACGGACCAGAAGTACGTCGCGGTCTCGGTCCCCGCAGCACACTTCCTCGGTCCGTCTTCTTCGGTGATCGTCAGCATGTTCCCGTCCACGGCGTAGCTCCCGGAAACCCAGAGGCTCTCATCGTCTCTGAAGGTGATCCGGTACGTGCCGTCGTCCCACGTCCAATCGATCGTTCCGATCAAGTAGGTCGGCACATTGTCGTCGGCTGTGATGGTTTGGGTGTACGTGCCATCGAACACCGTCACTGGATTGTTAGTGCTCGGCTCGTCGTCATCGCTGCCGCATGCCGACGTTGCCGCCACGATGCCCAGGACCATGCCGACTGCTGGTGTCTTCCACGATTTCCTGTTCATTCCCCTGGTCCTCGATTTCTACGAATCCGCTCGTGACGCCCAAATCCACATCGCCCTATTGGGCGCCGCCCCGACTTGTGCCCGTTGATCCACAGTGATGCCGCGGTCACATCACTACAACTCACACGCCTCGGAGCACGACGCCCTCAGTCGTTGGGCTCAAAGAGCCAGAGGCCGGAGTCGGGCTGCCGGT
>CAXMZV010000439.1:0-4244 GCA_964199985.1 Candidatus Ilumatobacter isfjordensis
GCGTCCGGCTACGGCGAGCATGGCTTCAACGGCCTCGTCGGTGTCGGGTTGCGCGTCGTTCCACGATCCGTCATTGAGATCGATGAAGAGCACGAGGCAGGCCCACGCCGCTCGCTTGTTGCCGTCCGGGAGCGGATGATTCCATGCGATCCGACAGGCGAGCACGGCTGCTTTGTCGTGGAGGTCCGGGTAGAAGTCGGTGTCGTCGAAGCCGGCCTGCGGTGCGTGGAGTGCGGAGTCGGCGAGGTCGACGCGGCTGGCTTTGATGAGCGTCGCGGCGTTCATGCCGGTGACGTGCTCGGCGAGGAACCAGAACTCAGCGAGGCTGAGGTAGCGGGTCACTTCGCGAGGCGGTCGAGGATCTCCCGGTCGCGCTCGAGCAGCTTCTTGGCGCGGTCGGTGAAGTCGGTGTCGGCTCGGACTCGTTCGATCTCGGCGGCGAGGGAGTCGATGATGAGTTGGTTGACGCTGTCGCCGCGGACTCGTGCGACGGCTTCGGCGTCGTCGGCGAGGTCGTCGGGCAACCGGACCGTCGTCTGCTTCGTCATGACATCACGATATCACGATGCGGACAGCCGCGCTTCGATCGAGGTGAGCTGGGCGCTTGCCCACTGCGAGATAGATGGTGGAGCGACTGATCGACCGGCGCCCACGCCGAGATGTCCTGTTCGCGGCACGACGTCGCCTTTACCTCGTTGACGGCTGGTCGCTGATGACACGCGCACCTCCGTCGTGATCGACGACGAGTGGAGTGGGAACGGTGGCCAGAGAGCACGCAGCCGAACGACGCCGTGGCCTTCGCCTGCGGATGGGTTCCATCCGCAGGTCGATGCCGTTGCCCGCCGCGCCCTCGTGCGGCCCGTGGCCTCCGTCGGTCGTGCTCGCTGCGGTCTTGTGCTGCCAGGCTCGCGGACGCCGGGTGGCGCCCTCCGTTGCGCGGCCGTGTGCGCCCGCGCCGGAAGGCCGGTGGGGGTGGTTTCGCCGTGGGGCGGTCGGAGGTCGCCCGGCGGGTGTTGGAAGTGGTTTCAGACATTTGCACCAGGGTGGTCGTGCGCGGGTCGTGTCATGTTGACGGTCGGCAAGGTCGGTCCTGGGAACGCCGACTACTACGAGCGCGAGGTCGTTCGAGGAGCGGAGGACTACTACGCGGGTGACGGTGATGCTCCGGGTCGTTGGATTGGCCGTGCGGATCTGGTGGGTGCTGTCGCCGGCAGTCTGGCGACTGCCGTTGACGCCGGACTGTTGTTGGAAGCCAAGTGTGCGCCAGACGGAACGAAGCTCGGCAAGACGACAGTGACGGAGCGGTCGGTGACGGCGTTCGACCTCACGTTCTCAGCGCCGAAGTCGGTCAGTGTGCTCCACGCACTCGGCGACCCCGACGTCGTTGCGGCGATCGATGCCGCGCACACGGCCGCCGTCGAGCAGGCCATCGCGTCGGTCTCACCGCGAATCGCATTCACCCGCACCGGTCATGCCGGAGCAGCGGTCGTCGACGCCGACGGCGTCTTCGGGATCCGATACCGACACCGTACGAGTCGAGCGCTCGATCCGCAGCTCCACGATCATGTGCTGATCTCGAACGCAGTCCGCACCGTTTCCGATGGTGAGTGGCGCACGCTCGATGCACGCGGTTTGTATCGCCAGGCGAAGGCAGCCGGTGTCGAGTTCCAGACGCACCTTCGCGCCGAGATGCGTGCACGATTGGGCGTCGAGTTCGAAGAGGTGGATGCGAACGGCCAGGCCGACATCGTCGGCATCGACCAGGAACTGCTCGACGAGTTCTCGACGCGCAGCATCGACATCGAGACCGAACTCGACGACTGGATGTCGGGGTTCGTGGAGCGTGAGGGTCGGCGGCCGACAGCGGCGGAGACGGGCAAGGCGCACAAGACGATCACACTGGCAACACGACCCGCGAAGCCCGACGACGCAGGCTGCTCAACCGTGACGCTGCGAGCGCGGTGGCGCGCACGAGCGGACGAGGTCATCGATGTCGATCGGATGCTCGATCGTGTGTTGGCGAACCCGGCCTCACCTGCGGTGATCGTGCGTCCGACCGTCGACGAAGTGCTCGCGGCGGTCGAGGAGAGGCACGCCGAATGGGCCGAGCCGCAGCTGATCGAACAGATCGCGATGCGTGTCACCGGACCCGACACGGCCACGATCGCGGCGATCATCGAAGGGGTGCGCGTCGAGGCGATGACGTCGGCTGGTGTCGTCGACCTCACGCCGTCCGCCGAGCCGGGCGATGTGTTGCGGGCGTCGGACGGGCGTCCCGTCCATCTTCCGCCTTCCGCTGTGAGGTACGCGACGAGCACTCATCTGCGACGCGAACTCGACATCGTCGAATGGGCGAAATCGACCGACACCAGCGGTCATCGTGCGGTCACCGTCGGGCACGACGAGATGGTGGGCCTCGACGACAGCCAGACCTCGGCGGTCACCGCGATGCTGTGCGATCCGCTTCCGGTGATGACGGTGGTCGGCCCGGCCGGCGCCGGCAAGACTCGGATGCTTGCAGCCGCCGTCACTGGGTGGCAGTCGAACGGGGTCGGTGTGTTCGGGGCAGGGCCGTCAGCCTCCGCGGCGACCCAACTCAGCGACGGGGCTGGCACCGTGGCCGACACGCTGCACAAGCTCGTGTACGAGCACTCGACGAAACAAGTGAACGGCCTGGGTCCGGCCGGTGATCGATGGTGCCTTCCCGAGCGGTCGGTCGTGATCATCGACGAAGCCGGCATGGTCGACACACGCTTGCTCCACGAATACTCCAGGATCGCCCGAGCCAAGAATTGGCGCACCATCCTCGTTGGAGACCATCACCAACTCGGCGCCGTCGACGCCGGTGGCATGTTCGCCGAACTCGTCAACGACCCCGATGTCGTCACAGTCGAACTCGACACACTCCACCGCTTCGACCACGGATGGGAGGCGGAGGCATCGCTCGCATTGCGCTCCGGCGACGTGTCAGCGATCGAGGTCTACGAGCAACACGGACGTATCCATGGCTATGAGAGCCAGTCCGAAGTCATCGAGGCGGTTGCAGTGACGGCTGTTGCCGGCGTGATCGACGGTCGCGAGGTGCTCGTGATGGCACCGACGAACGCCGTCGTGGAGACGCTCAATGCAATGGTCACCACAGGGCTGCTCGATGCCGGTCAGCTTGACCGGCACGACCAGATCGAGGTCGGGGGACTGGTGCTCTATCCGGGCCAGCCGGTCATCACCCGAGCCAACAACCGCACGCTCACGTACGGACCGATGGCGTGCGACTGGGTTCGCAACGGCGATCGATGGACCGTCGACGCCGGGACTCGAGACGAGCTGTACCTCATCAACTCCGACACCGGTGACCGCATCGCGCTCCCCTCGGAGTACGTCGCCGCAGGCAACGTGACCGTGGACTACGCGTCGACGATCAACCGAGCCCAAGGCGCGACCGTCGACGAAGCCCACGTGATCATCGACGACCGGACCAACGCCAAACAGCTCTACGTGGGAATGACGAGAGGCCGTAGCGCCAACCACGTCCACACTGCGCCTCCTGCGTTCGACGCCGACCAGCACGGCCCGCCCGACAGCGCAGACGCGTGGACCCCAACGGGAGCCGTCGCTCACGCGCTGCAGCGGCAGCCCGACGCCACGAGCGCGATCGCTCGACGCCGACAACTCAGAGAAATCGCCCGAGAGACCCACACCGATCAGTTGGCTCTGCCGTCCGCATCGGCCGAGCCCGTCCCGGGTGACGAAACATCCGAGCGGGTCGCCGCGGCCATGCGTCGACTCCAGACCCTGGCTCGCCGGCCCTCGCGCGGTCTCGAACGATGAGCCGGTGCCGTCTCGATTCGGCGTCAACGCTCCGCAGCGTCGGCCGGTCTTGTGCGGCGTCAGCTGATGTTGATGGCGTGGCGGGTAGCGAGGTCGGCCACGAACAGATCGAGCGGGGTTCCAGCTTTGTCGGCGCACGCCCGAACGATGGCCATCGCGGCGAATAGCGCATAGGTCCAGTACTGCTCGATCCAGTACGTCACCTCGTCGAGCAGATCCGGCTCAAGCCCGCCGTGCACCGCGAACGATGTGAGCACGGCGTACTGGATGCGCCGATGCTCCTTGCCTCTGAATTCGACCTCAGGAAGATGCTTCGACAGCAGCTCCCGGTATTCGATGCCGGGTTCGCGTTCGACGCCAGCGGCGCGGAGCGCATCGGCCGCGAGTTCCATGAAGACTTCGCCGGGGAAGGTGTT
>CAXMZV010000440.1:0-4242 GCA_964199985.1 Candidatus Ilumatobacter isfjordensis
ACGCTCCGCCTCACACCGGCAGGGATCGACATCGATTACGCAAGCCGCTGGCGCGAACTCGTCGGCGCCTGATCCGGCGGTGACCCCGGCGCTCATACGGCAACTCAGCGCCCCGGGCATCGACCTCGCCGCGACGCTGCGAACGATCGGCGTTTATCGGAACGATCCCACGCATCACCGTGGCGAATCGTTCTTCGCGAAGGCGGTCCTGACGCCTGAGGGCGCAGGAGTCATGCGCGTCGAGTGGAATCGAACAGGCGACGTCACCGCAACGTCGTGGGGTGCTGGTGCTGAATGGTTGCTCGATCGTGCCGACGCCTGGATTGGTCTGCGCGACGACTTGACTGGGTTCGACCCGGAGCTGCATCCGAAGGTCGCGGAGCTGTGGCGCCGCCACGGGAACTTCCGGCTGGCCGCCATCAACGTCATCTGGCAGGAGCTCGTGTTGGTGCTGCTCGGGCAGCGAGTCACGACCGAAGAGGCGTCGAGGAGCTGGAATCGGATGTGCCGTACGTGGGGTGAACCGGCACCGGGCCCGGACGACCTGCTGTTGCCGCCGACGCCAGCAGCAGTCTCTGCGCTCCACTACACCGACCTGCACCGAGTGAACGTGGAACGACGCCGCGCTGACGCGATCCTGCTTGCCGCCAAACGTGCCGACCGCCTGGAAGAGGCAGCAACGATGTCGACGGCTGACGCACTTACTCGCCTGTCGGCACTTCCGGGCCTTGGAACATGGACCGCCACTGCCACGGTGCTGTCCTCACATGGCGACCCTGACGTGCTCGTGCTGCGTGACTACGGCTTGCCAACGCTGGTCAACTTCGCCTTCACTGGCGAGACGAAGCGTTTGGACCCGGACCGTGGCGGCGACGACGTGATGCTCCAACATCTCGCTCCGTGGACGGGGCATCGACAGAGGATCATCCGGTTGCTCTACAACGCCGGTGTGTCCGTACCGCGCCGGGCACCACGTGCCTTCAACCCCGATATCAGGAGGCTCTGAACCGCGACTCTCAGGTTGATCTCAGCCGCACACCGCACGATGAGGCCGACATGCAGGGGAACCGTTCCTCTGCAGAAGGGAATACATCGTGCAGTTCAGAACATTCGGGTCTCGACGATCAGGCTTGAAAGCCGTCCAGGTCTCGCGCCCGAGTGATGCACTCGAAGCACGCACGAAGGTCGATCAGAACCTCCAGAACCTGCTGCTCGGCCTCGGCGGCGTGGCGTTGCTCGTCGGCGGCGTGGTCATTGCCAACGTGATGGTCATCTCCGTGTTGGAGCGACGCACCGAGATCGGTGTGCGACGAGCGCTCGGAGGGACGCGGCGGCACATCCGGATCCAGTTCGTGCTCGAGAGTTCGCTCCTCTCGGCGCTGCGCGGTGCGCTCGGTGTGGCACTGGGCATCGGGGTCACCATCGCCTACGCCAACAGCCAGGGCTGGTTGATCGACATCCCCGCGATTGGCGTCGGAGGTGGGGTGGCCGCGTCGCTCCTCATCGGAGCCATTGCCGGTCTGTACCCGGCAGCGAAGGCGGCCCGTCTCGACCATGCCGACGCGGTGAGGCCGATGTGACCGTCACGGGCATGAGCACGTGTTCGCAATTGTTCGCCCAGGCCGTTGCTCCGATGTGATCTCGACGCATACGGTCGTGTCGTGCCTGAGACCTTTGACCCGTCGACCCACCCGCATCGTCGTCGCAACGCGCTGACGGGGGACTGGGTGGTGGTGTCGCCGCAGCGGACGAAGCGGCCGTGGCAGGGCCAAACCGATGACTCGGCGATTGTTCGTCCACCTGACTACGACCCAGGCTGCTACCTCTGTCCTGGCAACGAGCGGGCCGGCGGCGTCACCAACCCCGACTACACGTCGACCTTCGTCTTCGAGAATGACTTCGCCGCTCTACTCCCTGATGTGCCGATGCCTCCGGCGGAAGTGGCGAGTGGGTCGAGTAGCTCGCTCTACCAGTCGGGAACGGGCGACGGTGAGTGCCGAGTCATCTGCTTCTCACCGAAGCATGGCCGGACGCTCGCAACCATGGAGCTCGATGAGATCGGGGTGGTGATCGATCTTTGGAAGACGCAGCTCGCCGAGCTGCTCAAGCGGTTCGAGTACGTGCAGCTGTTCGAAACGCGGGGCGCCATCTCGGGATCGTCGAACCCGCATCCGCACGGTCAGATCTGGTCGTCGAACTTTCTGCCAACCGAAATCGTCGCCGAGCTCGAACACCAGCGGGCGTATCACGCTGAGCACGGCCGTCACCTGTTGCTCGACTACGTGGAGAACGAACTGGCGACCGGTGACCGGGTCATCATGTCGAATGACCATTGGGTGGTCGCGGTGCCGTACTGGGCGTACTGGCCCTACGAGACCATCGTGCTACCGCGCCGCCGGGTCGCATCACTGCTCGACCTGACCGTCGACGAGAGCGAATCATTGGCCGAGGCGTTGAAAGTGATGCTCAGTGGCTTCGATCGGCTGTTCAACACGCCGTTCCCGTACTGCTCGGGCTGGCACACCGCGCCAAGGGGATTGGCCGACCATTGGCAGCTTCATGCTCACTACTACCCGCCGTTGCTGCGGTCTGCCGACGTGGCCAAGATCCCGGCGAGCTACGAGTTGCTCGCGAACCTGCAGCGCGACCTGACTCCCGAGACGGCGGCAGCAAATCTTCGCGACGTGCTGTGACGCTTGCCGACTGAGCTCAGCAGGTCGGTTCGGGTCGCACCTCGGCAAGCGCGGCGAGGAAGCGGTCGTTCCAAGCTGGGGTCGCGATCGTGACGCGAACACCGACGTCGGCGAATGCCCGAGTGACGACACCTCGCCGCTCGAGGTCGACGCCCAATGCCGCAGCGTCCGTGGTGACCGGGAGCCACACGAAGTTGCCCTGCGGCTCGGGAATGTTCCACCCACCGTCACGGAGTGCGGTGGTGACGCGGGTTCGTTCGGCGACGACGTTGGCGACCCGCTCGCGCATCTCGGAGGCAGCAGCGATGCTCGCCCGAGCTGCGCGCTGGGCCAACTCGTTGACAGCGAAAGGCACCAGCGTGCGATCGATCATGCCGATCACCTCGGGGTGACCGAGCGCGTAGCCCACGCGTAGGCCAGCGAGCCCGTGGGCTTTGCTGAAGGTCCGGGTGATGACCAGGTTCGGGTGGTCGGGGAGCAGCAGCGTCGAGTCGGTCACACGCGGGTCGGTGACGAACTCGGAGTACGCCTCGTCGAGCACCACCAGGCAGGTCTCCGGAACGGAGGCGAGGAAGGCGACGATCTCGTCGGTGCCGACAACCGTGCCGGTCGGATTGTTGGGGTTGGTGACGAACGCGAGCTTGGTGTCGGCGTCGATCGCAGCGGCGAGCGATGGGAGGTCGAAGGTCTCGTCGAGGAGCGGGACGCGGATCTCCATGGCTTCGACCAATGCGGCAAACAAGGGATACGCCTCGAAGGATGGCCAGCACATTGCGACCTTGTCGCCGGCGCCGACGTAGCTGAGGAGGAGTTGCTGGAGGATGCCAGCTGACCCGCCGCCGACGGTGACCTGATCGAGGTCGAGGCCGACGAACGCAGCGATGTCGGCGCGCAGCTCAGCGGCTCCGTGGTCGGCGTAGAGGCCGAGGTGTTCGATGCCGCCGCTGATCGCGCCAGCAACTGAAGGCAGCGGACCGAACGGCAGCTCGTTCGAGGCCATCTTGATCGCATCGGTGATGCCGTGCTCGGCTGCAGCTGCCGCCGCCGAGCGGCCGGGTTGATATCCGGGGAGCGCTGCCACCGCAGCGCGTGGTCGTCCTGTCATGGGGCCATGTTCTCAGATCCTGGGCGCGTCGCTGTGGCAACATCAGCTCCATGAGTAACGATCGCGGCGCGGTGACGTGGACGCCAGCAGATGATGCATGGGATTCGAGCGTCATGGCCGAGTTCGCTGAACACGTTGCAGCGAACGGCGGACCGCGTCTCCGGTCATATGACGACGTGCTCGGCTGGTCGCTCCGCCTGCCGCAGGTTTTCTGGGCCGAGCTGGCCCGGTGGCAGTGCATCAACTGGATGAATGAGCCAGTGACCTCGCTGGTCTCCGGGTCGATGCCGGGAACATCCTGGTTTCCTGGCGGAACGCTGAACTACGCCCAGCGGGCACTCGCCCATGCCGAGACCTTGAATGACAAGGTCGCCATTATCGGGCGTTCGCAAAGCCGTGAACGAGATGAGGTCACCTGGACCGAGCTCCTCGACCAGGTGGCGC
>CAXMZV010000441.1:0-4242 GCA_964199985.1 Candidatus Ilumatobacter isfjordensis
GTACCTCGGCCATGCCCATCCTGGTGCCTGCGTCGGTGAGGCGGTCGATCTCGAGGGGCGGGTCCGGAAGTCGCGCGCCGGGGACCAGCGGCCACCACGGTGCCACCTGCGACCGTGACATGGTGGTGACACCGGCGAGATGTGCGAGCAGTTGCTCGCGGGAGCGGCCACGCCAGGTGAGCAGCAACCATGGGTCGGCATCGAGGCGATCGGCGAACACGTACAACGTCGCCGCGAGATGTTTGCACGGGTTTTCCCAGTCGGGGCACGAACACGAGGCCCGCATGTCGCTCCACTTCGCGGGTAGCAGCGCGACTCCGGCGTTTTGGAAGACGGCCTCCAACTCGGGCGGCACCTCTCCCGCCAGCAACCGTGCGGCGAACCCGACACGAGCTCGCATGGCTGCCTCGATCTCGCTCCACTGCGCATCGGACGGTGCCGGTGCCGCGGCCGTGACGACGTACGGGGTCCGCCGCGATCCCTGCACCTGCGCTATGAGTTGCCCCGGCTGGACGTTGAAGTCGACCAACTGCCCTTGGCGCGCGTAGCGCCGGCCGCGTTGCATCCGCGTCCCGAGCCCGTACGAGTCGAGCAGACCGACGAGTCGCTGTGACCACCACGCGTCGGCCATCTGGCCGCGCGCCTTCGAGGTGGCGATACCGCCCTCGGTCGGGATCGGCTTCGACTCCGGGTAGTGGTGCCACTGGTCGTCCCAGCTCCTGCGTCCGGCCATCGTCAGTCCTCGATCGTGTCTTTGCGCAGCGTGAGCACGTCGCGCAACTGGTCGGTCGACAATTCGGTGATCCAACCTTCACCTGCGCCGACCACGGACTCGGCGAGCGCCTTTTTGCCCGTGATCATCTCGTCGATCTTCTCCTCGACCGTGCCCGACGACACGAGCTTGTGGACCACTACGTTTCGGTGCTGGCCGATCCGGTACGCGCGGTCGGTTGCTTGGTCCTCCACCGCCGGGTTCCACCACCGGTCGTAGTGCAGCACGTGCGACGCCGAGGTCAGGTTCAGCCCGGTGCCGCCGGCCTTCAATGAGATCACGAGCAACGGCGGACCGTCGGCGTCCTGGAATCCGGCGACGATCGCGTCGCGGCGCTTGCGGGTGAGCTTGCCATGCAACCACGGCACCTCGACCGCGAACCGCCGCGCCAGGTACGGCGCGAGGAGAGTGCCCCACTCGGAGTATTGGGTGAACAGCAGCGCCTTATCACCGACGGCCAGCACCTGGTGGATTAACTCCTCGGTCCGCGCCAACTTGCCTGACCGCCCCGCCATCGTCGAGGAGTCCTTCGCGAAGTGCGCAGGATGGTTGCACACCTGCTTCAACTTCATGATCCCGGCAAGTACGGCACCACGCCGGTCGATGCCTTCGAGACCTTCGGCCTGCTCGATCAGGTCATCGACGACCGCCTGATACAGCGTCGCCTGCTCGCGAGTCAACGGACAGCGCTGGGTTCGTTCGACCTTGTCGGGCAGATCGTCGATGATCGACCGATCGGACTTCAGACGTCGTAGCAGGAACGGCGACACAATCCGCTGCAACCGGGCGGTCGCCTCCGGGTCGTGCTCGCGTTCGATCGGTCCGGCGAAGCGGCGCCTGAACGACGGCGCGCTGCCGAGCAGGCCCGGATTCACCGTGTGCATGATTGCCCACAGTTCACTCAGCCGATTCTCGACTGGCGTGCCGGTCAGGGCGATCCGTCGCGGTGCGTTGAGACGGTGTACGGCGCGGGCCTGAGAGGTGTAGGGGTTCTTCACTTGCTGGGCCTCGTCGAGCACGAAGCGACCCCACCGGACCGTCTCGAGTTCGTCAATGTCGCGGGCGACGAGGTGGTACGAGGTCAGAACGACGTTGCAGTCGACCGCGCGTTCGGCGAACGGCACGTCGTGATCGCGCATCCGACCGGCACCGTGGTGGACCATCACCGACAACTCCGGTGCGAACCGGTTGACTTCGCGCTCCCAGTTGCCGAGCACCGAGGTGGGACACACCACCAGCGTCGGTCCATCGACACGATCCGACAACATCGACGCGATGACCTGAGCGGTCTTGCCGAGCCCCATGTCGTCGGCGAGACAAGCTCCGAGCCCGACCCGGCCGAGGAACGCCAACCAACCGACCCCGCGCTCCTGGTATGGGCGTAGTTCGCCGTCGAAACCATCGGGTGTCGGCACCGGGTCGACCGTCGAGTGGAGCGCATCGTCGAGCAGCGTGCCCAACCAGCCAGAGGCGTCGACTCCGACGACCATCGCACCGTCGGGCGCATCGAGCGCATCGATGCCGAGCCCGGTCCGGACCAACTCCCCAACAGTGCCTTCGCCCTTCGTGCCGTGCCCGGCGAGGAGCGCGGCGATCTCGTCGGGTCGCAACTCGACCCACATGCCGCGAACGCGCACCAAAGATCTCTTGGCATCGGCGGCAGCCTGCAACGCGCGCAAGTCGGCCGCGGTCAGTGCGATGTCACCGAGGGCAGCCTTCCACGCGAACTCCACGATCTGGTCGAAGCCGAACCCGGCCGCGATGACCGCGCTTTCCGACTTCGCCGATCGGTTCGTCCTGGCCCGCAGTCCGAGCAGACTGCGATTCGTCCACCACCCGGGGAGCAACACCACCACGCCGGCGTCTTCGAGCGGGCCGACGTGCTCCTGGAGGAGTTCGACGATCGCGGCGTCGTCGACCTCGCAACGATCCGGGACGGCCGCGTCAAGCAGGCCAGAGAGCTCAGGTGCGATGCGAGCCAGGCGCCCCAACGCCGACAGCAACTCCTCGACCACCTCTGCACCGAACGGCGACGAGCCACCCCACACGTCGCGCAATGCGACCATCAGGCTCGGCTCATCGACGTCCTGTGCCATCGCCTCGACAGTCCAGGCATCGTCCGATTCGCCGGCGAGCGGTTCATGGATCCGGATGCACAGCCGGGCGCGACCGAGCCCGACGACGCCAGAGCGCACCCACTCGTCGACGACCGCCGCGAACGCCGCAACCCGGTCGATGTCGAGCGAGCCGGACAGTTGCGGGTCGGGTGCGGTGAGCGAGCGCAACCATGCATCAGGCACGGTTCGTCGCCCCGACCGCGGTTCGAGCAATGCCACGCCATCGACGACGAGCCGTTCGCGCATCTTCCGGTCGACCTCGTTGCCCAGTTCGTCGGCGAGACAGACGTGATCTTCGTTGTCGTTTCCGTCGAGGAGTGCGGCGAGGAGGCCCCGGTCTGATGCGGACGGCAACGGCCACCACCACGACCGGGCAACGCCATCGGCGCCGATGGTCAAACCTGGCACGACCCGTCGCGTCTCGACGAACATCTCGGCGAGTCCGGCGACCGCGACGGCGCGCAACATCAAGCTGCTCAGGGGCGGATCAACGACTGTCACGGACCTCCATTGTGCACGAGCCGGAAGCCTGCGGACGCAACGCCCGACAACGATGCGCGGATTCGCCGGGCGCGTCGTGCTGTGCGAACGACTCGTCGGCCCCTCGGTCGACGCAGACGAATCCCACCGCCATGCTTTCGTTGAGCTGGATGGATCGGGTCGACCCCGGCTCAAATTCTGAATGTCCCTGGTGGATCTGGTCGCTTGGCGTGACCTCCCTGTCGCGCGGAGCAACGGCACGGCGTCGATCCGCCTCGTCCCGCTCGCGGGCGTTGTTGATCTTTGTCCGGAAGGCGACAGAGCCTTTCCTTCGGAGCGTGGTGTCGACGGGGTGCTCGGCCTATTCGTCGAGGTGTCGGGATTCGTAGTAGCTGTCGAGGTGTTCGAGGTCTTTGGCGCGGCCGGTCGCCTGCTTGAGTGCCTCCCACATCGGCACGGTGATCACCGTCACCGGCTCGTCGTCCAACGTTGCCCGCTGCGCGTTCTTGCTGAGGTCGGCGTAGCCGGCCGGTGCGCCGTCGGGTGTGAAGACGATGTCGATCGGACCGAAGGTGGTCATCAGGTGCAGCGTGTCGTATTGCGCCCATTGTTCGACAGGGGTGCGTGGGAACCAGGTGCCTGCTTCTTCGGCGGTGTGGAGACCCGCGTCGAACTCGTTGAATGCCCGGGCGAGACGTTCGAGGTTCTGGTGATCCCGGGCCGGGGTGACGTCGATGTCGATGGTGGTCGGAACGGGGAGATCGTGGAGCTGCGCAGCGATGCCACCGATGACCACGAATCGCACGCCGTGCCGGTTGAGTACTCGGACGATCGCCGCGGCGTCGAGATCAGGCATCGACTCGATGTCGCGCC
>CAXMZV010000442.1:0-4236 GCA_964199985.1 Candidatus Ilumatobacter isfjordensis
GAAACGAGGCGTTCAGGATAGTGCCCGCAGAGTTCTATCGCCTTCTGGCTTTCTGCAATCGAGGTGCCGGTGACAACCATTTGCATGACGCCCGCCCCACTACTCGGCCACCAATCGAACCATGACATCGGCGTCTCGTACACGACGGCTCGCGCGATCAACTCCGGTCGGCGAGCCGCGAGACCGAGGACAACGTTGCCACCAAAGCTGTGTCTGAACGCCAGGTCGATGCTCCGCCCCGGGACGTGACGGTCGAGCACCCTGGCGAGATCAGCAATCTGCTCATCGAGCGCGTACGGCGGGCCGACACCGATCGACTTGGCGTAGCCGCGTCGGTCGTACCGGATCACGACAGCGGTCGCGTCGAGTTGCCTGCTGAGTCGCAGCATGCCCGCTGACCGATCCATCGAACCGTGGCACAGGACGATCACAGGAAGCGTGAGATCGTCGACGTCGCCCGCCACTGCGGAGAAGAGCTCAGTCGACATGCACGATGCGCATCACGTCGGATGCAGCGCGACCGACCCATGAACGCTTCGGTAGGTCGCGTTCTGCTTCGGCCTGGCGCCGGTCAGGTGCTCCTGCCAGGACCACCACGGTGTCGCCATGACGCACCATGCCAGCGCGCAGGGCAGTCTCGACGGCGAACCAGACCATCTCGTCGGTCGACTCATATGTGCCGACCGGCATCGGCGTCACACCCCAGGTGAGCGCCAAGCTCCGCACCATCGACGCCTCCGGCGACAGCGCGATCATCGCGGCGTCTGGCCGGAATCGCGCCATGGCCCGCGCCGTTCGGCCACTGTTCGTGCAGCACAGAATGGCCGAGGCCTTCGAGTCGATCGCCGCCTGCGATGCAGCGTGCGTGAGCGCTGCGGTGACACGGTCCCCGTGCTCCATTGGTTCGTGACGCCCATCGAGTTGCACGCGGCCCAAACGATCAGCCCACTGTCGGTAGCTCGCTGCTTCCTCCGCTCGCTCTGCGACCTTGCTCATCGTGGTCACGACCGCAACAGGGTCACGTCCGATGGCCGTCTCGCCGGACAGCATCACTGCGTCGGTACCGTCGAACACCGCGTTGGCGACGTCGCTCACTTCAGCACGCGTCGGTGCAGACGCCGTGATCATCGACTCGAGCATCTGCGTTGCGGTGATGACCGGCGTGCCGACTTCGACGCAGTGTCGGATGATTCTCTTCTGCAGATGTGGAACGTCTTCGATCGGGCAGTCGATGCCGAGGTCGCCGCGTGCGACCATCACTGCATCGGACATTTTGACAATGTCTTCGAGGTTGACAATCGATGAGCTCGTTTCGATCTTCGCGATGAGTTGCGCACGCGGCCCGACCACGTCGCGGACACGCTGGACGTCGATTGCTTGGCGCACGAACGACACGGCGATGAACTCGACACCCGCCGTTGCCATCTCTTCAGCGAGGACCAGATCCTCGTCGGTCGGCGTCGTCAGCCGCAGATTGTCCGACGGTAGATGCACACCGGGCTGGCCGTTGGCCGTCCCGCCGGTTTCGACGCGAACAATCGCGCACTCGTCACCGACTGACTGCACCGACATCGAGATCGCACCGTCGCCGAGCATCACGTGTCCACCAATGATCAGGTCTTCGAGCAGCGTCTCGTACTGGACGTAGATGCAGTTGGAGCCACTCGGCTCATCGCCGGCACGAAGCTCCACCATCTCGCCGACAGTCAGGGCCGCTCCGCCCTCGGGAAAGCGACCCGAGCGAATCTTCGGGCCCGGCAAGTCCGCAAGCACGGCGACCTCTTTGCCGACTGCCTCTGCAGCAGCACGCACCGCCTTGAGCCGCACGAGGTGTTCGTCGATCGAACCGTGACTGAGGTTGAGTCGCACGACGTCGACACCCGCACGCATGAGGTCTTGGAGGCCAGTGGAGCTGTCACTCGCCGGGCCGATGGTGGCCACGATCTTCGTCCTACGTGTCATATCTGCTTGTCTATCGTCAATGGAGTTGTTGTTGATTCGCCACGCGCTGCCAATTCGACGTGAGTTGGAGTCCGGTGCTGCCGACCCCGAGTTGTCCGAGGACGGCCACGCCCAAGCGGCGCATCTGGCCCAGTATCTCTCATCGGAGCACCTCGATGCGGTCTATGCGAGCTCCATGCTGCGTGCGCGCCAGACCGCCGAGCCGGTCGCGTCGCAGCGCGACCTCGAGATCGACCTCCGCGACGGCATCACCGAATTCGATCGTTTCAGCTCCGAATACGTCCCGGTCGAAGAGCTGAAGGCGAGCAATGACCCGCGGTGGAAGGAGATGCTCGACGGTGTGTGGGACGGCGACGAGACCCAGGAGGAGTTCCACAGCCGGACGGTCGGCACGATCGAGGAGATCGTGGCGGCCCATCGTGGACATCGTGTTGCGGTGGTCTGTCATGGTGGCGTAATCAATGCCTACCTCACCACGATCCTCGACATGACCGGCGACTTCAGCCGCGGCTTCTTCTATCCGAACTACACCTCGATCCACCGGGTTGCCGCATCGTCGAACGGCGACCGTTCGGTCATCACGATCAACGAGACCAGCCACCTGCGCAATACCGGGCTGCCCATGGGTCTCTTTCAGAAGGGCTGACCCACATGACCACCGACACGGGTATCGCGGACCTGATCTCGTTCCTCGACGCATCTCCCTCGCCCTGGCACGCCGTCCAGTCGACCGTCGCCCGTCTCGACGGTTTCACACAGCTTGACGAGATCGCGTCGTGGACCGACGTCCCATCGCACGGATACGTCATCCGCGGTGGCGCGATCGTGGCGTGGAAGCTTCCGTCCGACAGCAAGGCAGCAACACCCTTCCGCATCGCCGGCGCCCACACCGATTCACCGTGCCTGCGCGTGAAGCCACAGCCCGACACGGGCAGCGCCGGCTGGAAGCAGTTGGGCGTCGAGGTCTACGGCGGCATTTTGAACAACACGTGGCTCGACCGTGACCTGGGCATCGCTGGACGCCTCGTCGCTCGCGATGGCTCGACCACGCTCGTCGACGTTCGACGGCCAGTTGCTCGCGTCCCGCAACTCGCGGTGCATCTCGACCGCAATGTCAACGAGGGCGGCCTCGTCCTCGACCGCCAGCAGCACCTCACGCCGGTGTGGGGCGTCGGCACAGGTGCACCGGGCGACTTCGCTCGTTGGATCGGCGGCGAAGCAGGCCTCGACACTCCGCCCGCCTGGTGGGAGCTGTGCTTGTACGACACCCAAGGCGCCGCCGTCATCGGTGCCGACGAATCGATGCTCACGTCGGGACGACTCGACAACGAACTGTCTTGCTGGGCTGCCGTCAAGGCGCTCAACGCAGCTCGGCCGGCCGATCACATCGCGATGATCGTCCTCAACGATCACGAGGAGGTCGGCTCGTCAAGCGCAACCGGAGCGGCAGGCCCGCTGCTCGAATCCGTGCTGGCACGACTGGTGTCGACGCGCGGGGGGACGCGCGATGATCTCCCGCGCTCACTCGCCGGATCGATGTGTATCTCGGCCGACAACGCACATGCCATCCATCCGAACTACCTCGAACCCGGGCACCGTCCGATCGTCAACGGCGGGCCGGCCCTCAAGGTCAACGCCAATCAGCGGTATGCGACATCTGCCGAAACGGCCGCAGCATTCCAGGTCGCGTGTGAGGACGCCGGCGTTCCCTGGCAGGTGTTCGTCTCGCGCAACAACATGCCGTGCGGGTCGACCATCGGGCCGATCACGTCGACACGGCTGGGCATCGCCACCGCCGACGTCGGCGTACCGCAGCTGTCGATGCACTCGGCGCGCGAACTGTGCGGCGCCGACGACCCCGGCCATCTCGCGGCGGCGTTGACCAGCTTCTTCAGCTGATCGGTTCAACTGACGGCAGCTTGCGCCTCGTCGTACAGCCGCTGCAGCTCAGCATGCAATTGCAGCGTGACTGCGGTGATGGCCTTGCGTGACGCCCGGCCGTTTTCGCCCACTTCGGCTCGAATCGGCTCACCGATGATGACCCAGACCTTGCGCGGGAACAAGAATTTGGCACCGCGTGGCATCACCCGGTCGGAACCGCCGATACCCACCGGAATGATCGGCACACCGGCTTTGGCCGCGACAAACGCCGCACCATCGAACAGCGGCTGCACGGTCGGGCCGTCCTTGCGCTCACCTTCGGGAAACAGCACGAGCGGTTCGCCACCGTCGAGCACGGCGATCGATCGTTTCATTGCCTCGCGATCGACGGTT
>CAXMZV010000443.1:0-4226 GCA_964199985.1 Candidatus Ilumatobacter isfjordensis
CCGCAACTGTTCGTCGAATCCACCCACGGCGTCGAGTGCCGCGGTTCGTACGACGAATGCGGCGGCGGGCACGTAGCTGACCCGAGTGCCGCTTCGAATTCGTGCGGGCCGGTCGCCGAGGTCGAGCGGCGATCCGACCTCGCCCGTCACGCGTGGAGCCACCAGGCCGACGCCTGGGTCGTCGAAGTGGGGGAGCAGCGCGTCGAGCCATGAGCCGATGCCGACGTCCTGGAGGAGATCGACGTCAGCATCGACGAACGCAACGAGCTCGGTGTCGACAAGTGGTCGCGCCGCGTTGCGCGCCGCAGCCGGGCCGCGGTTCGCGTCGAGTCGCACCTGGGCACCCGCAACCGGCGGGTCTGAGCCGTCGTCCACCACGATCCGTCCGTCGGTGCTCGCCGTACCACCGAGTTGCGGAGTGACGACCGTGACGTCGTCCACGGACAACGTCGCCGATGGCTCCGGGATCGGATGGATCGACCCGCTATCGAGCAGACGATCAACGAGCGCCGATGCTGCAATGGGTTCGTCGCGTTCGATGGCGTCGAGCACGCGCCCACCGGCCTCGGTGGTACGGAACACGGTCAGCGGCGAGCCAGCCAGCACGACGTTCCCGAAGCGTTCCCACGACTGGTCTCGAACGTGGCGGCGGGCGAGATCCTCGGCCGATCCGGACGCGGCGGAGGTCATCGCAGCCTCACCCGACCGGAGTGGGGTCGATCGGTCGCCAGGCTTCGATGGCGTGCACCAGGTCGTTGACGAAGGTGGTGATGAACTGGTCACCCTCGCCTCCGGATGCACCGGTCGGGTCGCCGAGCACCCCGCTCGCGCTGACCGCGTGCACTCCGACCCGTCGGAGTTCATCGATGTCGGCGTCGACGCCAGGTGCAGCCAGTTCGAGTCGGACGAGACCGGGGTCGATGGCGAGCATCAGCGAGGTTTCGATGCGGCCGGCGTGGAGGTCCTTGGCGCCACCGTCGGCACGCTGTGGCCACTTCGGCCACCAGGACAAGACGTGACGGCCTTCGTGACAGAGCGTGTCGACCGCAGCGGTGATCGCACTCGAATTTCCACCGTGGCCGTTGACGAACACGACGCCAGCGGCCCAATCGGCACTCCGTCCGAGTTCGAGGATCACGTCGTGCATCACGGCGCTGCCGATCGAGAGCGTTCCGGGAAAGCCAGCATGTTCGCCCGATGCGGTGACGGCAAGCGTGGGCCCGACCATGAGACCGTCAGTGAGATGGATCGCACGCGCCACGATCTCCTCGGCAATCAACGTGTCGGTTGACATCGGGAGATGCGGGCCGTGCTGCTCGGTGGATCCGACGGGGACGAGGACCAACGGAGTCCGGGTGCCGTCCTCCGCGATCGGGTCATCGAGCAGCGTCTGCACGTCACTCCACGTTGCGTCGCCCAATCGCATCGAACCATCATGCCGCCAACGATTCCCAACCGCGCGAACGAGCGGCGACGTGGCAGCATCCGGTGATGAGCAATCCAAACCCTGACTGGTACGACTGGCACGCTGGTTACCGGCCGGGCAGCGGATCGCACCTCGTTCGTCGGCTCGGCTTCGAGCCGAGCGGGGGAGCGACGCTCCAAAGGTGACGATGATCGAGGGAGATGCGGGGACCACCTCAGCGCTGGCCGACATCGTGCCGTGCGACATGTTGTTGCTGTGCGGAATGTTCGGCAACATCACGATGCACGACGTCGAGGCGACCATCGACGCAACGCCGACTCTGCTTGCGCCGGGCGCGAATGTCATCTGGACGCGTCGATCGGTGCCCGTCGACCTCACGCCACGAATCAGGGACCGCTTTGCTGCACAGGGCTTCACCGAGCTCGACTTCATCAATCCTGACGACGACAAGTTCACCGTCGGCATCCAGCGCTTCGTCGGCACACCTGAGACCTTTGTTGCCGACCACCACCTCTTCGACTTCGTCGGCTACGCAACGATGATCGAGCGAGGCGAGTGATGAGCGACGCGTCGCACTGATGCCGCTCGGCGTCAGTCGGTTGGCGGTTCCCCGAGGTAGCCCCACTCGCCGAGTTGTTCGATGATCCGCGCCGCAGCGGCGCTCGGTTCGAGCGTCACCGTCTCGGCGTGGTTCTGCTCGGCCGCTCCGATGTCGAGAATGTCGCGAACGCGCGCCAGGGTTACGCCCGCCGGAGCGGGGAGTGCCCGAGCCCGAGGGCGATAGGCCGTGACCTGAGCGATGTCCTCGCGAGCGGCGGGCCCCGGCGACACACGAATTTCCGCGGTCTTGGAGCGCAGCGCCGCGGCGAGCGGCGCGCGCCGCAATCGGGCAACCGATCCCTCGACCGAAAGCACAGCCGGAGTCCGGACATCGAGTACCTCGCGGCGGCCACCGTCGAGTCGTCGAACGACACGGAGCGGGGAGCTCAATGGGTCGACGTCAACCAGCCCCAACGCCTGTGCGGTGCCGAGGTGAGCAGCGAGATACGCCGGCACCGAGCCGGTGCCGCGGTCGAGTGAGTAGTCGCCGCACACGATGAGGTCGGCATCGTCGGCGAACGCAGCGATGGCGACGGCAACGTCGTCGCTTGCGGGGTTGGACGCATTGATCCGCATGGCGTGGTGAGCGCCAGCGGCGAGCGCATCGCGCAGCACGGCGTCGGCCTCGGCCGGACCGACGCACACGACAGTCACCTCGTCGGTCCCGGCAAGCTGCAGGCCGACCTCGAGCGCCGCCTCATCGGCTGGCGACACACCCGACCAACGTGCGTCGACGTCGCCACCATCGACCGACACCCACTTCCAACACACGGTGACGCGACTCACGAGTGCTTGAACACGACGCCGTAGCCGCCCTCGGGATAGCTCCACGAAATGGCGCCCTCCTTGTTGCACACGAGGTAACACGTGCCACATTCGAAGCACTGTTCGTAATTGAACAAGATGCCGCCGTCGCTCGTCGGGACGAACAGCTTGGCAGGGCAGGCAACGATGCACTCGCGGCTCGGACAGTCGCGACACACGGTGTCGTCGACGACGATGTGGGCTCGCTCATGAATGTCGAACCGCGTCGATCCGATGAGATCCTCGAATGACCGCTCGGGCCACTGCTCGGTCTCCTTCGTTCCGGCTGCCGCAATGCTCGCCCAGCGGTCACTGATCTTGCTCATCCGAATGTCCTCAATCCCTCGAGCGTGTCCCTGACGACGTGCCGAACCTTGAGGCCAGCGCGTTTGCGTTCCTGATTGAGCACCCGGACCAGGCCCGGCTTCGGCGTCGGGTTGTCGACGCGGAACATGCGCTCGACCGAATTGGCAATCATCTGCGGGTACAGATGCTGCACCCGGTCCGACAGCACGATCTCAGGTGCCCGATGCAGTCGCTTGTGGTCGCGTAACACGAACGTATCGTTGAGTCGGCGTTCGTAGCCGGCCAAGCCTTTGGCGCTCGCGTCGCCGGATGCAAGCGCCTCGACGGCG
The DNA here is from genome assembly GCA_964199985.1 of Candidatus Ilumatobacter isfjordensis. Classification (GTDB taxonomy): domain Bacteria; phylum Actinomycetota; class Acidimicrobiia; order Acidimicrobiales; family Ilumatobacteraceae; genus Ilumatobacter_A; species Ilumatobacter_A isfjordensis. The sequence goes on from CAXMZV010000443.1 coordinate 3,466, forward strand.
GCCTCGCCGGCATAGATGCCGCTCGCCATGGCGAAGTTCACGCCTTCCAGCCACAGGCCGGCCGCCAGGCACATGGCTGCTGCGTCGCCCGCGATGAGGATGCCGTCGCCGGTCATCTGCGGCATCATCGACAAGCCAGCCTCGGGAATCACGTGCGCTGAGTACTCCTTCACCTCGCCGCCTTCGACGAGCGGGGCGATGCCAGGGTGCTGCTTGAACCGCTCGACGATCTCTTCAGGTCGCAGTTGCTGCGCGGCGAGTTTGGGCAGCTTGAGCACACACCCGACGGCGAGCGTGTCGAGATTGGTGTAGACGAACCCGCCACCGTTGACCCCAGATGTGCCGCCGAGGACCTCGATGTCCATCCCGTCCCGGCCGCGGACGCCGAAGCGTTCGTCGATGACCTCTTTGGGGAGTGCGATGGTCTCTTTCACGCCGACGGTGTAGTTGGCAGCGTCGACCTCGCCGTACATCCCTGCTTCCTTCGCGAGGAAGCTGTTGACCCCGTCACAGGCGATGACGACTCGGGCGCGTAGGTCGCCGTCGGGGCGGTCAGTGGTGACGCCGACGACCTGGCCGTTCTCGCGGAGCAGACCGGTCGCGGTGGTGGAACAGACGAGGGTGGCGCCGTCGTCCTCGGCCTTGGTGGCGAGCCAGTGATCCCAGTCCGGCCGGAATGCGGTGGCGCCGTTGTATGGCGCATTGCCCCACTTCTGGCTCCGGAAGTCGACACTGACCGCCTGGTCGTCGGTCAACACCAT
>CAXMZV010000444.1:0-4219 GCA_964199985.1 Candidatus Ilumatobacter isfjordensis
AAAACTTCTTTTTGAATACCCGTGGATAGTTGTTGACAAGCGTGTGGACACGATGTGAACAGGCAGGGTTTGTCCACAGCCTGTGATCAAACCCATGCACCGCTTGACTCCGCGAGCCTGGTCAGCTCGCGGCGACGATTTCGACCGGAATGCCGTTGAGCACAGCGGTTCCCGAGAGCGGGTCCATCGCTTTGTGGTCCGTGAGCACATTCGAGTTGACGCCAGCGTGTTCAGCAGCGACACGCATCTGCGCTCCGGGCGCATCGTGGCCCCAACCGTGCGGCAAGCTCACCACGCCGGGCGTGATGCTGTCGGTGACCTCGACAGGAGCCGTGACCGAACCGACGCGCGAGGTGATCGACGCAGCGCCTCCGTCACTCAATCCGAGCGATGCAGCGTCATCGGGGTGGACGTGCAGCGTGCAGCGCGGCTTGCCTTTCACCAGCACGTTGATGTTGTGCATCCACGAGTTGTTGCTCCGCAGGTGGCGTCGGCCGACGAGGACGAGTCCTCGCTCCGCGAGACCCGGCACCGCCGCGGCGAGACGGTCGAGGTCGTCGACGAACACTGCTGGCGCGAGTTCGATCTTGCCCGAAGACGTTCGGAGAATCTCGGGGATGCGTGGCGCAAGCGCACCGAAGTCGCGACCGTGCGGGCGATCGAGGAGGTCATCAAGCGAGGTGCCGTCTGGGTCGGCACCGAACTCGTCGCCGAACGGGCCACTGCGAAGCATGAAGTCGAGCATCCGCTCAGGACCCACTCGACCCGCCGCATTGAGTTCGGCCAGAATCTCATCGGCCACACGGCCGTGCAGCGGACTGTGCTCGTTGCCAACCGCACCGCGCACCATGGCGTCGACCGTCATGTCATCGGCGATGGCCGGATCGGCATCGACACCCATGCCCTGAGCGACAAGTGTCAGCTTCGAGATGACTTCCCACTCGTCGGGCTGACCCTCGAGCGGCAGTACCGGCTCGGAATAGTTGGCAACGTTGCGCACACCGAACTGCAGGAGGAGTAGGTCGTAGTGGCTCCGCTGCAGCTGTGACGGCGACGGAAGAATCACGTCGGCGTGGCGCGTGGTCTCGTTGAGATACAAATCGACCGACACCATGAACTCAAGATCGCCGAACGCCTCGGCGAGCAACTCACTGTTCGGATTCGAGCGGAGCGGGTTGCCGCCCACGGTGATCATTGCGCGCAACTGGCCTTCGCCCGGTGTGGTGATTTCCTCGGCAAGAGCGCCGACCGGGTACTCCCCCATGACTTCGGGGTAGCCGCTGACTCGGGTGTGACCGCGCCCAATCGCGAAGCCGCGGCCGGAGCCGCGCTTGCCGCGGGTCGTGGCTCCTCCCGCCACCGGCATGGCAAACATGGCGCCTCCCGGCCGATCCAGATTGCCCGTGAGGATGTTTAGCGCATCGATCAACCAGGTTGCCGTCGACCCGAACTCCGTGGTGCTTGTCCCGATCCGGCCGTACACCGACGCGGTCGTGGCCGCGGCGAGGTCTCGAGCGAGCACGCGGATGGTCTCCGCCGCGATACCAGTCGCCTCGATGACCGACTCAGGGGTGAAGCGCGCGATCGCCGCAGCGAAGTCGTCGAGTCCATTGAGGTATTCGGAGACATGCGGGCCGACATCGACGAGGCCCTCGACCACGAGGACGTTGCACATGGCGGCGAGCAGCAGCGCGTCGGAACCAGGCCGAATCGCAATCCACTCGTCGGCCTCCTCAGCCGTGCGCGACCGCCGCGGATCGACGACGACGACCTTGCCGCCTCGCTCCCGGATGCGCTCGATTCTCCCAGGGAAGTCAGGGGCCGTACACATGCTGCCATTCGACGCATACGGGTTGGCACCGAGGATCAGGAGATGGTCAGTGCGGTCGAGGTCGGGAACCGGAACTGTCACCGGCGACCCAAAGACGTGGCCGGCCGCAACGTGGCGCGGCATCTGATCGACCGTTGAAGCGCTGTAGCGGTTGCGAGTACCGAGGCCCGTCAGCAACGTTCGCAGATACATCATCGACGACAACGAGTGCGCGCCGGCATTGCCGCCATACACCGCCAGCGCGGACCGGCCGTGGCGTTCGATCACGCCTCCGAGCCCGGCTTCGATCGCAGCCCACGCTTCGTCCCAGGTCGCCTCCACATGCACCCCATCACGCTTGACCATGGGGATGCGGAGTCGATCGGGATCTTCGTGGAGGTGCTTGAGCGTCGAGCCCTTGGGGCAGATGAAGCCCTTCGAGAACACGTCGTTCATGTCGCCACGGATGCGCTGAACCGTCTCGCCGCCCGCTCCGTCGGGCTTGAGGGTGATCTCCAAACCGCACGTCGCTTCACACAGTGGACACGTCCGGTACGCGGTTCGTGTCCCGACCTCGATCCCGGTTTCGATTGCGGTCCCGGTTGCTGGATCGTTCTCGATGACGGCCATGACTGATGTTCGCAGACACATCGGTCGAGCGGCGAGTCTGCGAGGATCACGCCATGACCCGTCGCGTCTTTCCCGACTCCGCCGACACGACCATCGCCCAGGCCTACGATGCTCCGCTCGAAGCTCCGTCGGACCGATCGTGGGTCGGGCTGTGCATGGTCAGCTCGATTGACGGATCGACCGTGGTCGACGGCAGGAGCACCGAGCTGTCGAGTGCGAACGACCTGGCTGTGTTGCTCGGTCTGCGCCGACTCGCCGACGTCATCATCGTCGGTGCTGGCACCGTTCGAGGTGAGGGATATGGCCCTCCCGACACTCCCGGCCAACGCGTCGGCGTGGTCACGGCAAGCGGCCGGGTCGACACGTCACTACCCCTCTTCACGTCCGGGGCGGGCTTCCTGATCACGACCGATGACGCCGATGTCGCTGGTGACGTCGACAGCATCCGGACCGGGGCGGAGGGCGTTGACTTGCGAGCAGCGGTGAGTCGCCTTCCCGAGGTTCACCCCGCACCACGCTTCGTTCAGGTGGAAGGCGGTGCGTTGCTCAACGGCGCAGCGCTGGACGCCGACCTGTTCGATGAGATCAACCTGACGACGTCACCGCTGTGCGTCGGTGGAGCGGGGCCACGCCTCACCACAGGTGCGACGGATTTGGCGCGCCGCTTCGAGCTGGCGCAGATGGTGATCGATGACCAGTCGTTCGTGTTCAGTCGCTGGAAGCGAAAGCGCTGAAGCCAGGTCTCAAACGGACGCGGGGTCAGCCTTTTCCATGAGCTCGAGCTCACGGTGGAAATCCGCTGCAGCGTCGAACTCCTTGTAGACGCTCGCGAACCGCAGGTACGCGACCTCGTCGACCGTCCGCAGTTCTTTCAAAACGACAACACCGATGTTCGCGCTCGTGACCTCGGAGCCCTGCAGGCGGAGAACGTCCTCGACCGAACCAGCGATCTGGTCGAGGACGGCGGGGGCGACGTCACGGCCCTTCGTGGCTGCCGAAAGTCCGCTGACGAGTTTCTGCCGGTCGAAGGGCTGGACGCGGCCGTCGGACTTCACGACGGTGAGCGGGGCATGGTCGACCCGCTCGAACGTGGTGAATCGGTGTGCGCAGCTCAGACACTGCCGACGGCGGCGAATAGCAGTGTTCTCCTCTGCCACGCGCGAATCGACCACCTTTGTCTCATCATCACGGCAGACTGGGCACTTCACGTGCCACACCGTAGTTCCGCGGCGCAGCAATGCTGGGTCAAACAGCTCGCAGCTGGCGTGACGTTTGTCGCGTCCGATCGTGTCCGTTTCGTGTGAGCACATGGTCCGTCCGACGGTGCTTGTCCTCACACGAAGATTCGGCAGCTGGTCGTCGGCCTGGGCGAGATCAGGGCAGCCAGACTGCTTGACCAACCTGAATCTCGACGCCGTCGTTGAGCCGGATCAGGGCATCAATGAAGCGACCGCGATCGACGCCACCCCGGTATGTGTCCGCAATCGACCACAACGTGTCGCCCGCTTGTGCGACGTGGACCGCCGGCGAGACCTCTGTGTCGACAGGGGACGCAGACGCTGCAGAGGCCGGCGAACCCGTGAACCCGGCCGACATACCGACGACGCCGAGCATGCCAACAATGAGCGTCACCGCCGCAAGAATCCCCACGACCAGGCGACGAAGGGCATAGTTCGGCAGTGCCGGGCGCACCATCGCCCGAACCTCCGCGTGAGCACTGAGCGACGTGGCCGAAACAACTCGGGGCAAATCCAGGTGCGACCGGGAGTCGACGAGGTA
>CAXMZV010000445.1:0-4218 GCA_964199985.1 Candidatus Ilumatobacter isfjordensis
GGTACCGGGCCGTTCTCGCCGAGAGCACATTGTCGTTCATGCCACTCACCGATGACACGGTGTGGAACGGATGGCTGACCTGCGTCCTCTTCGAAAACCAAGCGCAGCGCAACGACGTCATGGCCGCCCTCGAGATCGAGGATGTGGAGAGTCGGCCGCTGTGGAAACCCATGCACCAACAGCCAGTCTTCGCCAACGCTCGTTCCGTGGTCGACGGCACCTCCGACGATCTGTTCCAGCGAGGTCTCTGCCTGCCGAGTGGCTCGACCTTGGCAGACACCGACGTCGATCGAATCGCGGACATCGTGCTGAACACGTTGCAGACGACTGGTTGAACGACGAGCGACATCGATGTGCCCGACCCGAGCGCCTGCGTAGAATATTGCGGTGAACACTGAGCGACATCGGCCGACGCTGCGCAATGTCTTGTTGGAGCAGGCGGTGCGCCATCACCGCTTCGTGACGCCGATCCGGATCGCACTCGACCTCGCTGCGATCTGTGTCGCCGTCGTCATTGCGACGTACCTCCGTCTCAACCTGACCTTCGAGGCCCCCGCACGTGGCGAGTTCTGGCGCATTGCGCCGCTCATCGCCAGCTTGCAGATCGTCACCGGTTTTGCCACCAGCCTCTACCGGGGACGCTGGCGGTACGGGTCGTACGACGAGATTGCGGCGCTCGGGGCAACAGCCCTGCTCACCACCGGAGGCTTCTTCCTCGTCAACCAGTACTACTTCGCCGACGACCGCCCGATCCCGCAGAGTGCTGTCATCGTCGGCGGAATCTTCGGCCTCGTCCTCATGGCCGCCATTCGCTACTCCTGGCGCCTGCTGCTCGAGCGGTTGCGTCGCCCCACCGAGGAGGATGCCGAGAAGATGTTGGTCTTCGGCGCTGGCGAGGCCGGCGTGCAAATCGTGACCTCACTCCTGCGCAGCCCGTCGTCGAAGTATTTGCCGGTCGCCTTCCTCGATGATGCCCCTTCGAAACGGCGGCTCCGGATCATGGGCGTTCCAATGCTTGGGGGACGGGAAAACGTGGCCTATGCGAAAGACCGCACGGGCGCGACCACTCTTCTGATCGCCATTCCAACTGCCGATGCGCAGACCATTGGCCAACTCTCCGACATCGCGGACGAGGTCGGTTTGCAGGTGAAGGTATTGCCCTCGTTCGAAGAAATGCTCGATGGCGCCGTGACCGCAAGCGACATCCGCGACCTGACCGACGAGGATCTGCTGGGCCGACGACAACTCGACACCGACGTGGATTCCATCGCTCACTACATCAGCGGAAAACGTGTGCTCGTCACCGGCGCCGGGGGCAGCATCGGGAGCGAATTGTGCCGGCAACTCAGCCGCCTCGGCCTCGGCGAGCTGATCATGCTCGATCGTGACGAGAGCGCGCTTCACGCCACCGAAATGTCGATCCACGGCCGATCACTGCTGGACACCGACGAGACCGTGCTCGCGGACATCCGCGACCTCGCAGCCTTGCGCGTCATCTTCGAAGAACGACGTCCCGACGTCGTGTTCCACACGGCTGCGCTCAAGCACCTCACGCTGCTCGAGCGTTACCCCGCCGAGGCGTTCAAGACCAACGTGATCGGTTCGTGGAACGTGCTCCAAGCGGCGCAAGAGGTCGGCGTCGACGTAATGGTCAACGTCTCGAGCGACAAGGCGGCGAACCCGACCAGCGTGCTCGGCTACTCCAAGCGCGTCGCCGAGCGCCTCACCGCTGACGTCGGGCTTGCCCAGAAATCAAATCGCTATCTTTCCGTCCGATTCGGCAATGTCCTCGGTTCACGCGGCAGCGTGCTCGGCATCTTCCAACACCAGGTAGCACGTGGCGGTCCGCTCACGATCACGGACCGGAAGGCATCCCGCTACTTCATGACGATTCCCGAAGCCGTCCAGCTCGTCATCCAGGCGGGAGCCATCGGCGAGAACGGCGAAGTGTTGATTCTCGACATGGGCGAAGCCGTCTCGATCTACGACCTTGCACGTCGGATCATCCAACGATCAGGTTCCGACGCCGAGATCGAGTTCACCGGCTTGCGACCGGGCGAAAAGCTGCACGAGGAGCTGCTGGGCGTCGGCGAGCAGGACGATCGGCCCGCCCACCGCCTGATCTCACACGCCAAGGTCCCACCGCTCGATCCGGCAGCCCTCGCGGAACCAGCGCTTGACGTGCGTGAGCGGATGATCGAACTCTCGTAGTCCCGGGCATCCTGGCGCGCCCAGCCACGGCGCCGGTAGATTCCACGCCGTGACCCTTACTGTCGTTGGACTCGGAAAAATCGGCTTGCCGCTGGCCGTACAAGCCTGCGAACGTCAAATGTCGGTGATTGGCGCCGACATTGATCCGCACACTGTCGAACTGGTCAATGCCGCTCAGGTGCCGTTCCCCGGCGAGGCCGACCTCGACACCAAGCTGCAGACCGCCGTGACAGCGGGTCTGATCACAGCGATGACCGACACCGCCGAAGCCGTTCGACAGTCCGATGCCGTCATCGTCGTCGTGCCCTTGATCGTCGACGAGCACGCCGAACCCGATTTCCGAGCCCTCGACAGTGCGACTGCGGCAATCGGTGCTGGTCTCCAGCCCGGCACCCTGGTGAGTTACGAGACGACGCTGCCCGTCGGGACCACGCGGAGCCGCTTCGTCCCTGCGCTCGAGGCTGCCTCGGGTCTCACGTGCGGGTCCGACTTCTCGGTCGTCTTCTCCCCGGAACGCGTCTACTCGGGTCGGATTTTCCAGGATCTCCGCCGCTATCCGAAGCTCGTCGGCGGCATCGATGACGCCAGCACGCAACGCGGCATCGAGTTCTACGAGCACATGCTCACCTTCGACGAGCGCCCCGACCTCGATCGTGCGAACGGTGTCTGGGACATGGGATCAGCCGAGGGTGCTGAATTCGCGAAGCTGGCCGAAACGACCTACCGAGATGTCAACATCGGCCTCGCGAATGAGTTCGCCCAGTTCGCCGATCAGGTCGGCATCGACGTGGCCACCGTCATCGAGGCATCCAACAGCCAGCCGTTCAGTCATATCCACCAGCCGGGCATCGCCGTCGGCGGGCATTGCATCCCGGTATATCCGCGCTTCTATCTGGCGAACCATCCGAGCGCTCTGGTCCCGGCTGCGGCACGGTTGGCCAACGAGGCCATGCCTGCGTATGCCGTTGGCAAGCTCGAGCAGTCGACCGGCTCACTGTCGGGTCGCACGGTTGCGGTGCTCGGCGCCGCCTATCGCGGCGGGGTCAAGGAGACTGCGTTCTCTGGTGCGTTCGGTGTGGTCGAGGCGCTGCAGTCGTCAGGCGCAGTCGCCAAGGTCCATGATCCGCTGTACTCCGACGACGAGCTCCTCTCACTCGGATTCGATCCGTTTCATCTCGGAGAAGCCTGTGATGCCGCAATCATCCAAGCCGACCATGAGGAGTACGGCCAGCTCACGATGTCCGACCTGCCGGGCATCCAGGGGATGCTCGACGGCCGCCGCATGATCGCCGACGACAGCGACTTCGCCGCCAACGGCATCGCGGTCCTCCGCATCGGCGGCTGACCCGAATCACTGAAACCGGCACGCCATCGGACGAACTCGTGTTGATGAAGACGTCGACCGGTCGCGTGGGGTGTGCAGCGGGAAGCTCGTGATTGGGTACGACGCTGTGGAGTGCACATCGAGCGATGCCAGAGCGTGTTCTTCCAGGTAGGTGCCGAACAGTCGGCCTTTCGGCATGGCCGGGAACCCACCCACATGCCGCCACGATGGACTCGACTCACAACAGGCACCTCGACGCCGGCCCCAATTCCGGCGGTCACGCTCGTGAGCCAGAACGTGTAGACGAGCGAGCCTGGCCGCGAGCGACCGCGATCCGGGGCGCCGCCGCGGTGCGTGCCTCCGGTCCGCTCCGAGCAGTGTTCGTCGGAACGTTGAATCGTTGGTTCGCCCTTCGAGAGGTCGTTGACGGATGGCCGGCCGGGCAGGGGGCACCGACGTTGACTATCGCGGGAGGCGGTCCCGAACTTGATGACCTCGACGTCCGTGGAGCATCGAATCCTGATGTTCACGTCATCGGCAAGTTCCATCCGACGAAGTTCCAGGCTTGCTGCATGACCATGACACTCTTTCCCTACACGACGCTCGATCTCGTTCCGACGATGCGAGGGTTCGGGACGGTGTTGTCCAACAACGTCGCTGAGTACTTGGCTGCAGGGCTGTTC
>CAXMZV010000446.1:0-4213 GCA_964199985.1 Candidatus Ilumatobacter isfjordensis
ACTACGGCGCCGCACTCGTCGCCGCCGGGCTGACCGAGACCGGCCGGTTCGACTCGTCCTCCGACGGCGCCACCAACGCCCAGCGCACGTACGAGAACATCGGGTGGGTGGTCAACGTGAGCGGCTACGTCGACGAATCCACGAATTCGATCAGCATCAGTCTCGTGTCGAAGGACTGAGCTTCAGCCGCTGATCAGGGACGCCAGCGCCCAGATCGCCGCCACGAGGCCGATGCCCGCATACAGCAGGCTTCGGCCAACTGGCGCGCGTTGGAGGTTGCCGTCGTCGAGCTGCCGCTCGGGTGGCTTGACCACGGCCAGGAAGTTGCCGACACACAGCGCGCCACCGAAGGCCAGCACGAGGTACGGCAGCAGGTCTTCGCCGAGGAACATGTGGACAGCATGCCCGGTCCGCAGGCAGCCTCGCTACTGCGCGAGACTCTGCCGATGGGGTTCCACCACGTTGCTCTGGCCACTCGCGATGCAGCTGCAACGCACGCGTTCTACACCGAGGTGATGGGCTTCGAGCTCGTCAAGGTGCACGTCGGGCCGACGCCGAACCCCGGTGACGGCTTCAGCAAGCACTTCTTCTACGCCACCAACACCGACGTTGACGACGACACCGCCGGCGATCGCGGCGCGGCGAAGGATCTCATTGCGTTCTGGGAGATCAACTGCGACGACATCGGTGACGACTACGAGGTCAACGTCAACAAGGCAGCTGGCCTGCCGGGCTGGGTCAACCACATTGCGTTCGACGCACCCACCCGCGGGGCACTCGATCGGCATCGTGTCCGGTGGCAGCAGCACGGCCATCGCGTGCTGGAGATCGACCACGGCTTTTGCACAAGCGTCTACCTTGAGGACCCATCCGGGAACATGGTCGAGTTCTGCCTGACCACACGCGGTTTCACCGATGAGGAGCGGGCTGCCGGGCAGCAGTTGCTGCTCGACCCGAAGCCTGAGTTCGAAGCCGATCCCACGATGATCGTCCACGAAGCACTCACCCCCGCCTGACGCAAATATTCCCAGTCCGGATGTGACGTTCATTTACTTGCGGTCGCAAGTATCGCCGCTACCATCGCGTCCATGACACAGATTCTCCGCATCGATTCCTCCGCCCGCCACGCCGGCTCGGCCAGCCGTGAGCTCGGCACTCGCCTGATCGAGCGCCTCGGTCCCGACACCAACGTGAAGGTTCGCGACCTCGCTGCCGGCGTTCCGCTCCTCAGTGAGTCGACCCTCGCCGCCATGTGGACGCCCGAAGCCGACCGCACCGACGACCAACAGGCGCAGCTCTCGGTCGCCGATGAGTTCATTGCCGAATTGGTCGATGCCGATGCGGTCGTGATCGGACTGCCGATCTACAACTTCGGGCCACCAGCCGCCATGAAGGCGTGGGCCGATCTCGTCGCACGAGCCGGCTCCACGTTCCGCTACACCGAAACCGGTCCCGAGGGACTCGTCCCGAACAAGCCCGTCTACGTGATCGTTGCATCGGGCGGGGTCCCGGTCGGCTCGCCGATGGACTTCTCGTCCACGTGGATCACGACGTTCCTCGGATTCCTCGGTCTCACCGACGTGACCGTCATCGCGGCAGATCAGCTCAACGTCGACCCGGAAGGCGCCCTGCCCGCGGCGCGCGAACGCGTGGATCAGGCCGTTCTCGTCAGCGTCTGAATGCCCGTTTGATGTCCGCCTGAGATCGAACAGCCCATCGCACGGACTTCTACACTCGCTGAGTGCCCGAGTTTCGTGTGACGCAGTTGGTGCGCAACCCGGCACAACAGGTCGTCGTCGCGTTCGTCTCGCTCATCGCGATCGGTGCGCTGCTCCTCCTGCTTCCGGTTGCCGTCGACGGTTCGACCGGCCTCGGTCTCGAGGACGCGCTCTTCATGTCCACATCGGCGTCGACGGTGACCGGCCTGGTCACCGTCGACGTAGTGGAATTCTCACTGTTCGGCGAGCTGGTCATACTCGCACTGGTTCAAATTGGTGGCTTCGGCATCATGACCGTCGGCTCGGTGATCGCGCTCGCCGCGTCTCGCCGCGTCGGTCTCCGACAACGGATGCTTGCTCAGGCCGAGATCGGCGCCATCGACATCGGTGAACTCCGCACCCTCATCGGTGCCATCGCTCGAATCACGATCGGCGTGGAAGGCACCTTGGCGTTGGTGCTCTTCATTCGGTTCTGGCAGGCGGGCTACGAAGACAACGCCGGCGACGCGGCCTATTCCGCGGTGTTCCACGCGATCGCCGCGTTCAACAACGCTGGGATCTCGTTGTACAGCGACAACCTCACTCAGTTCGTCGGCGACGTCGTGGTGGTGCTGGCGGTGACCGCCGGGTTCATCATCGGTGGACTCGGCTTCCCGGTCCTCGTCGAACTCCGTCGGCGAGGTCGTCTCGGCCGGGGATCCGACCACACCACTTCGGCGGCTCGGCCCTTCAGCGTGCACCTGAAGATCACGCTCCTCGCGACGGCCGTTCTGCTGATCGCTGGTCCGTTGATGATGCTGTCGTTCGAGTGGACCAACCCCGACACGCTCGGGTCACTCCACCTCGGCGACAAGTTGCTGGGCGGGTGGTTCCAGGGTGTCGCGCCGCGAACCGCTGGATTCAACACGATCGACTTCGCGTCGATGAACGAGCCCACTCTCTTCTTGACCAGTGCCCTGATGTTCATCGGAGCCGGTCCGGCGTCGACCAGTGGCGGCATCAAGGTGACGACGTTTGCCGTCCTCGGGTATGTGCTCTGGGCTGAAATTCGCGGGGAGCGTGATGTCCATGTCTTCCGCCGTCGCCTGCCCACCGCAATGATCCGTCAGGCGGTGACGATCGTGCTGCTGTCCATCGCGCTCGTGGTGACAATGTCACTCGTGCTGATGGCCAGCGATGGGCTCGGGCTGACCGCGGCACTGTTCGAAGCGACGTCGGCATTCGGCACGGTGGGTTTGTCGACTGGCGTGACCGGCTCGATCAGTACCTTTGGTCACCTGATGCTCGTCGTCGTCATGCTCGCTGGCAGGGTGGGTCCGATCACATTCGCCACGGCAATCGCTCTGCGCGGGCGAGACCGGGCGTTCCGCTATCCCGAAGAAAGGCCGATCATTGGCTGACAAAATGCTCCGAACAATGCTCCGCGGCTTCCACCCCGCGGTGCCGCACACCGGCGAGTTCATCGTGATCGGCCTCGGCCGGTTCGGGTCCGCGCTGGCCACGAGTCTTGTCGACATGGGCCATGAGGTCCTCGGGATCGACAGCGACCCTGTTCGCGTCCAGGAACACAGCGGGTTGCTCACCCATGTGGCCGAGGCCGACACGACGAACACCGCAGCATTGCGCCAACTCGGTGTCGCCGATGCCGTCACCGTCGCCGTGTGCATCGGTGCCGATATCGAAGCCAGCGTGTTGACCACTGCGGCACTCGCCGACCTCGAGGTTCCGAACATCTGGGCGAAAGCAATCACCGAGCCGCACGGCCGCATCCTCAGCCGCGTCGGTGCGCACAGCGTGGTGTTCCCCGAGGCCGAGATGGGCGTGCGCGTCGCCCACCTGCTGACTGGCGAAGTGCTCGAGTACCTCGCGCTCGACGACGATTTCGTGCTCATCGAGACGGTGACGCCATCTTGGCTCGTCGACCAACCACTCGGCGACACCAACCTCCGTCGTGACTACAAGGTGACGATCGTGTGCATCAAGCCCGACGCCGGCGCGTTCACCTATGCCGAGAGCGCAACGGTCCTCGGATCGAACGATCTGATCGTGGTCGCCGGTCACCGCGCGGACATCGACCGGTTCGCCGACGCCAGCTGAATCACACTCGCCGATTCGGCCACCGCGATGCCGCAGCCGTGAGTCTGGAACGATGTCGGAATGGATCTCGACCGCGCCGTTCTGGAAGCTCGCGAGGCGTATGCCGCTGACCGCCCGATCAGTTCTCAGTGGGCTGATCGTGCAAACACGGTGATGCCGGGCGGCAACACGCGCTCGGTCCTCCAGTTCGTTCCGTTCCCGTTCCGGGTCGAACGCGCCAAGGAGCAATACCTCTGGGATGTCGACGGGCATCGCTACCTCGATCTCCTCGGCAACTACACCGCCGGGCTGCTCGGCCACTCACCACAACCCGTTCTCGATGCGGCGCGGGCCATTTTCCCGGCGCCATCCTGGGCGCTTTTCTGGTGGTAGCCGGCAGTGAGCTGATGTCGCCGCTG